>JAJXSZ010000104.1 GCA_021784255.1 Pseudomonadota bacterium
CGCAAGGCCGACGAGCTCGAGCTCTCGGTGCGCAGTGCCAACTGCCTGAAGAACGACAACATCGTCTATATCGGCGACCTGGTGCAGAAGACCGAGCAGGAAATGCTCCGCACGCCGAATTTCGGTCGCAAGTCGCTCAACGAGATCAAGGAGGTGCTGGCCTCCATGGGTCTCTCGCTCGGCATGACCGTGAGCGGCTGGCCGCCGGAGAACATCGAGGATCTGATCAAGCGTCTCGGCGAAGGCTTCTGAGGCGGGGAGAGGCACCATGCGTCACGGCATTGCCGGGCGGAAGCTCGGCGTCACGACCACCCATCGCGCGGCGATGTTCCGCAACCTCGCGCACGCGTTGCTCAAGCACGAGCAGATCACCACGACGCTGCCCAAGGCGAAGGAACTGCGGCCCGTCGCGGAGAAGCTGATCACGCTCGGCAAGCGCGGCGGGCTGGCGGCGCGACGGCAGGCCTACGCGCAGCTGCGCGACGACACGATCGTGGCCAAACTCTTCGGCCCGCTCGCGGAGCGCTACAAGGACCGCCAGGGCGGCTACCTGCGGGTGCTGAAGGCCGGCATGCGCCATGGCGACGCCGCCGACATGGCGGTGATCGAGTTCGTTGACCGCGACGTTGCGGCCAAGGGCCTGGACAGCGGCCCGAAGCAGGTCGTGGAAGAGGAAGAGACCGAGGCGGCATAACCGCCCCGGTCATCGCCTTCCTTCAGGCTCCTCCGCGCGGGCGGCTGAACAGCAGCCGCCGCATCGCGGGCACATAGCCGATCGCGACGAAGCCCGCCTTCTTCAGTACGCGCCGGGAGAAGCGGTTGCGCGGCATCGCGAAGCCGCGCACGCGCGCGAGGCACAGCCTTCCGTCCGCCAGCGCGATGCAGGCGGCGGCGAGTTCGCTGGCATAGCCGTGCCCCCGTGCGCCTCGCGCGAGGAAATAGGCGAGTTCCACACCCCAGCCGGGATCGAACGGATCATCATAGAGCCCGCCCCAGCCGATAATCGTGCCGTCCCGTCGTGTCGCGATCACCCAGGGTGCGTAGCCGAGCCGGCGTCGCTGCTTCTCGTGCGCTCTCGCATACAGCCCGCACGCGACGAGCGAGCGCTGCGCATGCGTTTGGCGCATCGCGCGCCGGTCGCCGAGGATCGCGTACAGCGCCGGAACGTCGCGTGGCCGCGGCGGGCGCAGCACCAGCCGCGCGGTCTCGATGGTGGCGGAGGCAGGGTAGGGCGGCACGGCTGTATTCTCCGTCGCAGCCACCTGGCGTCGCAAGCGCGCGTCGTTTCGCGCCGGCGCCCGGCGGTCTAAGCTTGCATCGTGCCCGCGCGCCCGAAATCCCCGAGCCTGTTCGCCGCCCCGCCGGCCGCCCCGCTGGCCGATCGGCTGCGACCGCGCACGCTCGCGGACATCGTGGGCCAGGACCATCTGCTGGGGCCGGAGGGCACGCTCACGCGCATGCTCGCGCGCGGCTCGCTCGCCTCGCTGATCCTGTGGGGCCCGCCAGGCGTGGGCAAGACCACCATCGCGCGCCTGCTCGCCGACCGCGCGGAGCTGGAGTTCGTCCAGCTCTCGGCCGTGTTCTCCGGCGTTGCCGATCTCAAGCGCGCGTTCGACGCGGCGCGCGACGCACCGCGGCGCACGCTGTTGTTCGTTGACGAAATCCATCGTTTCAACCGCGCGCAGCAGGATGCGTTCCTGCCGGTCGTCGAGGCCGGGATCGTCACCCTCGTCGGCGCGACGACGGAGAACCCCTCCTTCGCGCTCAACGGTGCGCTGCTGTCGCGCTGCCAGGTGCTGGTGCTGCACCGGCTCGACGATGCGGCGCTGGAACAGCTTCTCGTGCGCGCCGAGGCGATCGCGCCGTTGCGCCTGACGCCACCGGCTCGCGCGGAGCTGCGCGCCATGGCCGACGGCGACGGGCGCGCGCTGCTCAACATGGCCGAGCAGATCCAGGCGTTGCCGCCAGACGCGCCCGCGCTCGACCCCGAGGCGCTGGAAACCCTCATCGCGCGACGTGCGGCGCTCTACGACCGCGACCGCGAGGAGCATTACAATCTCATTTCGGCTCTGCACAAATCTCTGCGCGGCTCGGACCCGGACGCGGCGCTTTACTGGCTTGCACGCATGCTGGCCGGCGGCGAGGACCCGCGCTACATCGCCCGCCGCCTGGTGCGCTTCGCGGTGGAGGATATCGGCATGGCGGATCCCAACGCGCTCACCCAGGCCCTCGCGGCGTGGGAGGCGTATGAGCGCCTTGGCTCGCCGGAAGGCGAGCTCGCGATCGCGCAGTCGGTGCTTTATCTCGGTACCGCACCGAAATCGAATGCCGGCTATGCGGCGCTTGGCGCGGCCCGTCGCGCGGCCCGTGACCATGGCAGCCTGATGCCGCCCGCCCACATCCTGAACGCGCCGACCAAGCTGATGCAGGAGCTGGGCTACGGTGCCGGCTATGCCTATGACCACGACACCGAGGAGGCGTTTTCGGGGCAGAACTACTTCCCCGACGACATGGCCCGCGAGGATTTCTACCGACCCAGCGAGCGCGGGTTCGAGCGCGAGGTCTCGCGCCGCCTCGCCTATTGGGCGAAGCTGCGCGCCGAGCGTCGCGGATGAGCGTCGAGACGATCACCGTCGCCGAGGACGAGGCCGATATCCGCCTCGACCGGTTCGTCCGCCGCAAGCGTCCGGGCCTGCCGCAGGTGGCGATCCAGCGCCTGTGCCGGACCGGGAAGATCCGCGTCGATGGCCACCGTGCCGGGGCTTCGGACCGGCTCGCAGCCGGGCAGAGCGTGCGCCTGCCGCCGACCGAGCCGGCGCCGCAGCCGGCCCGCCCGGCGCCGGATGCCCGGCTCGCCGCGGATCTCGAACGCCTGGTTCTCTACCGCGACGAGCAGATCCTGGTGCTCGACAAGCCGGCCGGCCTGCCGACCCAGGGCGGGCCGGGCATCACCCGCCATCTCGACGGCCAGCTCGACGCGCTGCGCTTCGGGCATGAGGAGCGGCCGCGCCTGGTGCATCGTCTCGATCGCGAAACCTCTGGCGTGCTGGTGCTGGCGCGCTCCGCTGCGGTCGCCGCCCGCCTTGCCGCGGCATTCCGTGGCCGCGACGTCGAGAAGACCTACTGGGCCGTCGTCGTCGGCCGCCCGGTGCCGGTCGAGGGGCGGGTCGAGGCGCCGCTCGTCCGCCGCGCCGGCGCGCGCGCGGACCGTGTGGCAGTCGCCGAACCGGGCGATGCCGATGCCGCGCGCGCCATCACCGACTACCGGACCCTCGATCATGCCGGACGGCGGCTTGCCTGGCTCGAGCTGTCGCCGCTGACCGGGCGGACGCACCAGCTGCGCGTGCACTGCACCGTGCTCGGGGCGCCGATCCTGGGCGACACGGCCTATGGCGCGCCGGCGCTGGAGGGCTTTCCCGCGGGCCTGCATCTGCTCGCCCGTCGCCTCGTCCTGCCGCATCCGGCGGGTGGTTTCCTTGCCGTCGAGGCGCCGCTGCCCGCGCACATGGCCGAGACGTTCCGCGCGCTCGGGTTCGACATCCGCCCGCCGGCACGGCCGCGGCGAGGCAGCGCGCGCGGATAGGCGCTGCGCGATTAAGTGGCCCCGGCGGGCCGGGCTTGTTACGTTTGCTCATGTCCGGTCACCGCCCTCCCCGCCGCACCCGCCGCTCGCCCCTGCGCATCATCGCCTATGTGGTGCTCGGCCTGGTCGCGGTTCTGGTCGTCGCGGTTCTTGCCGCGATCCAGCTGATCAACCCCAACGCCTACAAGCCCCAGATCGTGGCTGCGGTCGAGCGCGCCACCGGCCGGACGCTCACCCTCGCCGGCGCGATCAGAATCGTCTCCTACACCGCGCCGACGATCGCGGTCGCCGATGTCGCATTCGCCAACATGAAGGACGGCACGCAGCCGCAGATGCTGACGGTCCGCTCGATTGTGGCGGATATCGGCCTCGGCGCGCTGCTGCAGGGCCGCGTGGCCATCACCCGCCTGGTCCTGGACCACCCCGATCTGCTGCTGGAGACGGACAAGCAGGGGCACGGCAACTGGCAGCTCGCTCCGGCCCAGCACGCCGCCCCCGCGGCCGCGCCTGCCGCCGCCAGGCCGGCTGCGCGCCCCGCCTTCTCGATCCAGACGCTGCACGTCAAGGACGCGAAGCTCACCTGGCATGACGGGCGCAGCGGGCGCACCACCACGGTTTCGCTGCCGCGCGTGTCCCTCACCGCCGGCTCGCTCACCTCGTCGGTCATGGTGGACGCCGACATCACGGCGGCGAACCATTCCCTGCAGCTCAGCGGCCGGATCGGCCCGCTGGAACGCCTGTTCGGCGGTCGTGGCGCGTCCTGGCCGGTCGACGTGCGCGCGGTCACGCAGGGGGCGCAGATCCAGGTTTCCGGCAGCATCGCCGACCCGCACACCCTCGCCGGCTATGCGCTGCGCGTGCGGGCCGACGTCGTCAACATGAGCGACCTGGCCGCGTTGTCGCCGGTCGCGCTGCCGTCGCTGCAGGATCTCACGCTGAATGCCACGGTCGCCGACCAGGGCGGGCTGGTCCCGTCGATCCAGTCCCTCTCGCTGCGGCTCGGGCGGTCGGATCTCTCGCCGGTGCTGCCAGGGGTCAGCATCTCCGAGGCCAACATCGACGCGCCGGCGCCGGACAAGCCGATCCATGTCGCGATCCAGGGCGCGCTGGCCGGCGCGCCCTTGTCGGTAGCCGCCAATCTGGGTGCCCCGGCGACACTGACCGGGGACATCACCGGCAAGAAGACGCCGTTCCCGGTGGACGTCGATGTCGAGGCCGCCAACGCGAAGCTGACGGCCAAGGGCGTGATCGCGGATCCGGCCCATCTGCGCGGCACGGACGTGACCCTCGCTGCGCGGATTCCCGACCTCTCGGCACTGTCGCCGCTGGCGCTGACACGGCTTCCGGCGCTGCGTGACGTGACGTTTGCGGCGCATCTGCAGGATGGTGCCGCTGCGGGCGGCGCGCGCGCCATCGCCGTGCATGGGCTCTCGCTCGCGCTGCCGCAACTCGCCCTCGGCGGCGACCTGGTCGTGGTCGCCCGCGCCCATCCCGCGGTGACCGGCAGCCTGGCCATGGCCCGGCTCGATCTCGACAAGCTGATGGCGATCCTCTCGGCACCGGCGCCCGGCCAGGTTGCGCCGCCGCCGGCGCCGCCGCGCCCGCCGGGGCCGGTGCACATCTTCTCCACCACCCCCTTCGCGCTGGCGCCGCTGCACCTTGCCGATCTGGATCTGCGGCTGCGGGGCGCCAACGTCGTCACCAGCGGCGGCACCGTCACGTCCTTCGCCACCCACGCCACGCTCAAGGGCGGCGATCTCAGCGTTACCGACGGGGTCGCCGACCTGCCCGGCGGACGCGTGACGTTCGCGCTCGGGGTCGACGCGCGCACGCCAACGCCCAAGGTCACGCTCAGGCTCACCGGCCCGTCGCTCGCCACGGGAAAGCTGCTCGGCTTCCTCGGCATTGCGCCGCTGGTTGACGGCACCGCGCAGCTGCATGTCGACGTCGCCGGCAGCGGGGTATCGCCGCATGCCGTCGCCGGCGCGCTCGGCGGCACGGTCGGGCTCGCGGTCGCCGGCGGCAGCTTCGACGGCCGCATGCTCGGCCCGGCGCTCAACACCACGCTGCATCTCGCCGCCGGCCAACTCGCGGGCAACGCCACGCCGCTGCGCTGTCTCGCGGTGCGGCTCGACATCGCCCGTGGCGTGGCGAAGGTCGCACCATTGCTGATCGACAGCCCCGGTTTCGCCGTCGCCGGCGGCGGCAACGTGCTGCTGGGCGATGAGACGCTGGCCTTGTTGCTGCGCCCCGATCTGCGGATCGCCGGTGGCGGGATGGGGGTGCCGGTCTCGGTCACCGGCCCGATCCTGGCGCCGCGCGCGAGCCCGGATGGCGGTGCCGCGGTCGCCGGCCTCGCCGCGATGGCGACGTCGCCGATCGGCGATGTGAAGGGCATCGCGGGCGCGGTGGGCCAGACCCTGTTCGGCGCGAACTCGACCGTCGCCGACCCCTGTCCCGCGGCACTCGCCCAGGCACGCTTCGGGCTGCCGGGCGCCGCCGCGCCGGCGCTCAAAGCCGGGGCCGCTTCGGGCGTGCTGAACAACGTGACCAAGGGGCTCGGCGGCGCCGGCCCGGGCGCGCCGGCGGTTCCTAACGGGCTCGGCGGCGCCGGCCAATTGCTGCGGAAGCTGGTCCCGTGAAGCGTTTCTGGCGGCGCGCCGAAGCGGTCGCGGCCGATGGCGGATGGTACGTGGCACTCGACGGCAAGCCGATCCGCGTGCCGGGCGGCGCGGTCCTGAGGGTGCCCAACCAGGCGCTTGCCGAGGGGCTGGCGGCGGAATGGGATCAGGCCGAGGGCGAGGTAAAGGTCGCCGGATTGCCGCTCACGCGGCTCGCCGGGACGGTTCAGGAACGCATCGCGCCCGACCCGGGGCCGGTGGCGCGCGAGCTTGCCCGCTGGGCCGAGACGGACCTGCTGTCCTATCGCGCCACGCATCCGGATGCGCTCGTCGCCGTGCAGGCGGCCGAATGGGACCCCTGGCTCGATTGGGCCGCCGCGCGCCATGGCGCTCGGCTCGCGGTCACCGAGGGGGTGGCGCCGATCAGCCAGCCACGCGAGGCGGTGGCCGCACTCGCGGCGGCGGTCGCCGCCCAGGATCATTGGGGGCTCGGCGCGCTCGGCGTGCTGGTGCCCGTGCTCGGCAGCCTCGTGCTAGGCTTGGCGGTGGCCGAAGGGGCGCTGGAACCCGCGGCGGCGCACCGGCTCGCCACCCTGGACGAAATCTTCCAGGAGCGGCGCTGGGGAACCGACCCCGAGGCGGCCGAGCGGCGCCGTCGTATCCTTGCCGAAGCGGAGCAGGCGGTGCGGTTGCTGACCCTCGCGCATGGCTGATGGCACGGCTCCTGATCATCGCCGGACGGGTCCAGGGCGTCGGCTATCGCGAATGGATGGTGCTTGAGGCCGTCAGGCTCGGGGTCGCAGGCTGGGTGCGCAACCGTGCCGACGGCACCGTCGAGGCGCTGGTGGAGGGGGAAGAGGACGCGGTGGAGGAGCTGCTGCGTGCCTGTCGCCGCGGACCGCGCCTGGCGCGCGTCGATGCGATCGAGGAAGCCCCCGCCGAGCCGCCCGACGCGCCCGGGTTTCTCCGCCTGCCGAGCTTCTAGCGTCACGCTACCAGCGTTCGGGCCGGCGAAATCGATGGGCCGGCCGCGATACGCCCCGTCTCCCCCGCGCCGGCGATGCGGATCGACGCGCCGGCACGTGCAATCCCGGCCCGTACGATCCCGGCATCGGCAATCCCGGCATGGGCCAACATGGTTCTTCCGCATGCCCTCGCGCCGCGCGGCGCGGGGCGGGACCATCGAGGCGCCCTGTCTCGCCAGGCGAGATGAAGATCGCGCTAGCGGCCCGGTCTCCCGCGCCGGCGGTTCCTGCGTCGCTCAGAGAGCACGCGCGAAGACGCCGTTCCAGGCCGTCCGCAGTGCCGCGTCCGCCGCCGGCATCGTGGCTGGCCGACCCAGCGCCGCGAGGCTCGTCACGCCGTGCTCGCTGATGCCGCAGGGAATGATGCCGCCGAAATGACCGAGATCGGGCGCCACGTTGAGGGCGATGCCATGCCAGCTCACCCAGCGGCTGACCCGCACGCCGATCGCCGCGATCTTGTTCTCGGCGCCGGTCGCGGGGTCGGCCACCCAGATGCCGACACGGCCCGCCCGCCGCTCGCCGGCGACCCCGAGCAGGGTGAGCGCCCCGATCAGCCAGTCTTCCAGTCCACCGACGAAGGCGCGCACGTCGCGCGGGCGGACCCGCCCGTGCGGGCGGGTCAGGTCCAGCATCACATAGGCCACGCGCTGGCCCGGCCCGTGATAGGTCCAGTGGCCGCCACGGCCGGTGCGGTAGGTGGGGAAACGCCTCGGGTCGATCAGCTCCTCGGGCCGGGCCGAGGTGCCGGCGGTGTAGAGCGGCGGATGCTCGACCAGCCACACCCGCTCGCCCGCACCCTGCTCGCGGATGGCCGCGGCATGCTCGCGCATGGCCGTTTCCGCCGCCTCGTAAGGTGTGAATCCAGGGCTTTGCAGCCATTCCACCGCATCGGCCGGCACGAGCGTTGAAGCGGCTGCCGTCATCGGCTATACGCCCGGCGCCGCGTGCGGTCGTGGCGGAATGGTAGACGCGCAAGCTTGAGGTGCTTGTGGGGGAAACCCTGTGGAAGTTCGAGTCTTCTCGACCGCACCATCATCCTGGCCCAGCTGATTTTTCCATTCGTCTGATGCTCGCCCCGGTCTGATGCTCGCCCTGGTCTGATGCTCGCCCTGGGTCGATAGGCCGGGGCCGGCGCGCCGGTATGCAACAGCTCGCCCGCCTGTGCTAGCGACGGGCAAGACCATCGCGCGGCGGCCGCGCGAGCGGCCTGGGCGACGATGTTCCCGGGAGGAGATCGGCATGGACGAAGACATCCGCAAGGCGGCGCTCGACTACCACCGCCTGCCCCGGCCAGGGAAACTCGCGATCGAGGCGACGAAGCGAATGGCCAGCCAGCGCGACCTCGCGCTCGCCTATTCGCCGGGCGTGGCGGCTCCCTGCCTGGCCATCGCGCAGAACCCGGACGCCGCCTTCGACTATACCGCCCGCGGCAACCTCGTGGGCGTGATCTCCAACGGCACCGCCGTGCTCGGGCTCGGCGCGATCGGGCCGCTTGCCAGCAAGCCGGTGATGGAGGGCAAGGCGGTCCTGTTCAAGAAATTCGCCGGCATCGACGTGTTCGATATCGAGGTGGACGCGACCGACCCCGCGCGGTTCTGCGACGTGGTCGCGGCTCTCGAGCCCACCTTCGGCGCCATCAACCTCGAGGACATCAAGGCACCGGAATGCTTCGCGATCGAAGCGGAGCTGCGCCGGCGGATGCGGATTCCGGTGTTCCACGACGACCAGCACGGCACCGCGATCACGGTTGCCGCCGCGGTGCGCAACGGCTTGCTCGTGCAGGGCAAGAAACTCGAGGAGGTGCGGCTCGTCACCTCCGGCGCTGGTGCCGCGGCGATGGCCTGCGTCGATCTCCTCGTCGCCATGGGGCTGAACCCCGGAAACGTGACGCTGACCGACATCAAGGGAGTCGTGCACCGTGGCCGGCCCGATCTCGACGAGCGCATGGCCCGCTACGCGCACGAAACGGATGCGCGCACGCTTGCCGACGTGCTCGACGGCGTCGACATCTTCGTGGGTCTGTCCGCGCCCAACGTGCTGAAGCCGGAATGGCTCGCGCGGTTTGCCGCGA
>JAJXSZ010000105.1 GCA_021784255.1 Pseudomonadota bacterium
CCCGGCTCGCGCGGTAGCGGCCCTCGAAGACGGTGCCGAGCACGATCATGAAGCCGAGCACCGCCGGCCCGAGCACCGCCGCCCCGGCGCCGAGCGCCGCGGCGACGGCCGCGCCGCCCAGCAGCACGACCCCGAAGCCGAGGACCGCGGCGCGCAGGCTCACGCCGGCTCCAGCACCGCCGCCGTCCCGTAGGCGACGATCTCGCTCATCGTCTGGCCGATCTCCGAGGAGTCGAAGCGCATCATCAGCACCGCGTTGGCGCCCATCTCCGTCGCGTTGGCGACCATCCGGTCGAGCGCATGGCGCCGCGCCTCCTCCAGCATGGTGGTGTATTCGACGATCTCGCCGCCGACGATGGAGCGCAGGCCGGCGGCGATGTTGCCGCCGATGCCGCGGCTGCGCACCACCACGCCGAAGCACTGGCCGATCGTGGTGCGCACGCGCTGGCCGGCCACGTTTTCCGTCGTCACAACGATCATCGGGTTTCCTTCCGGTTGGGGGGCCGCGCCTGGCGCGCGAGGGCGAGCAGGCGCTGGCGGGCCAGGGTCTCCGCCGGAGCGCCGGTACGCTTGATCTCGCGCTCGGTTTCCCACAGCGCGGTGCAGGCGGCCGCCAGGGCGGGGGCCGGCCAGCGTTCGAGGGCGCGGACGAGCTGGCGTTCGCGCTTGAAGAAGACCGGCGGGCGGATCGCGCGCACCGCCTCGACCGCGCCCTGCCCCGCCTCGCGCATGCCGAGCGCCGCGCGCGCCAGGCGCTGGAACAGCGGCAGCGCCGCGCGGACCACCTGCACCGGGTTCGCCCCCTCCGCCATGGCGCGGGCGAGCGCGCGGTCGGCGGTCTCGGCATCGCCTTCGGCGGCGGCGTGGATGGCGTCGTCGAGCGACAGGCCGGAAGCTTCCCCGATCACCGCCTCGGCGTCGGCCAGGCTGACCCGCCGGGAATCGCCGGCGTAGAGCGCCAGCTTCTCCACCTCGGCGCGGGTCACGGCGCGGTCGGCGCCGAGCTGATGGGCGAGGAAGGCCAGCGCGTCCGGCGCGGCGCTCACCCGGTGCGCGCCGAGGATGGCGCCGATCGTCTCCTCCAGCGCCCGGCCTTCCTCGGCGTAGCAGCCGAGCACCGCGGCGTCCGCGGCCCTGGTGAGCTGGGTGACGAGCTTCGAGCGGCCGGTCAGCCCCGGGCCCTCGAGGATCAGCAGCGCCTCGCCCGGCCCGGCCAGCGCCGCGCCGACGGCGCCGGCGCTGCCATCCCCGACCTCGCGCAGGCGCACCACCCGTCGCCCGCCGCTCAGCGACAGCGCCGTCATCTCCTCGGGCAGGCGGGCGGCTTCCTCGCGTGCCAGCTCGACATAGCGGAAAGGGTCGTCCAGCGTGCCGAGGATGCGCCGCGCGAGGGCCGCCGCGCGCTCGCGGATCAGCCCCTCGTCCTCGCCGTGCAGCAGCACCGCCCGGACCGTGCCGGGATCGCGCAGGAAGCGTTCCGCCTGGCGCGGCTCGATCTTCATCGCGGAGCGGCCCGCATCCGGCGGACGCCATGCGCTGGCGTCATAGCGGCGGCGGCGGATGCTTCTGGAAATAGAGCGCCAGTTGCAGCCCGATCTGGTCGGCCAGCCCGCTGGCGATGCGCCGCTCGACCGCCTCGTTCGACAGGTCGGCGGCGAAATACTGCTGGTTGAGCACGTCATAGCCATCGACGTCGCGCGCGGTGCCGTGCGCGAGCGTCGCCCCGGTCGCGTCCTCGGCGATCAGGGTCCACTGGGCGGTGCCGATCAGCCGCACATAGGTCGGCACCGTATCCGGCCGGACGCCGATCGCGTCGCTCGACAGGCCGAGATTGGTGACCAGGCGATAGCGGTGGATCCGGCCGGGGCCGCCGCGCTCCAGCCGCGCCTGCAAGGCCTCGCGGGTGAGCTGGCCGAAGCGGTCCGGGATCAGCGCGACGTCGATCTGCGACATGCCGGCCAGCGCCGGGGCGCTCGCGCCATGCGTCGCATAGACCGGGCGAAAGCCGCAGCCGGCGAGGAGGAGGAGGGCGAGGACGGGAAACGCGCGGTTCACGCGACGAGTGTAGCGGCGAAACCGGCGCGCCGGAACCGGGGCGCGGCGGCGCGTGCAAGGAGGGCGGTGTGGCGCGCGCGCAGCGCGAGGTCGGCGGGGTCGGTCAGGATCGCGGCGCAGCCCCGCGCCGCCCACACCGCCCGCGCCGCCGGTTCCGCCCCCGGACTCCGCTCCCCTGGGTCTTGCTCCCCTGGGTCTTGCTCCCCTGGGTCTTCCTCCCCTGGGTCTTGCTCCCTTGGGTCTTGCTCCCTTAGGCATGCCGCCCAGTCCGGATGCAGGTCGAGCCTCGCCCCGCCGGCAAAGGCGCCGCGGTTGCCGGTGTCGAGATAGGTCTCGCAGGCCAGGCCCTCCGCCAGGATGACATCGTGGCGCCCGAGTTCGAGGTGCCAGTAGGTCACGCCCGCCCACCGCTCCTGCACGATGCTCGCCCCGTTCACCAGGTGCCGCACCGGGACCAGCATGCCGCCGACCAGCACCGCGTGGTCGGGCGAAAGGATCAGGTCGCGCTCCGGCAGATCCCCCGCGAACGCCCCGGCACGAATGCGCACCGGCATCACCGCCTCCGGCCGGGCGTGCCGCGCCAGGTCCAGCGTCCGGCGGCCGAGCCAGACGACCGGCGCCAGCCGCCCCGAGGCGGTGACGACCAGCTCGCCCACCGCCAGCGCCTCCACCGCCACCGGCCCGCGCGCGGTCGCGATCCGGCTGCCCGTGGCGAGGCAGGCGGTGACGAAGGTGTCGAGCCCGTCGTTGGCGACATGGACGGCGGGCAGGCCCGGCAGGTCCAGCGTCGTGCCGCCCGAGAGCGTCAGCCTCCCGCCGGCAAACGCGACATAGGACTCGACCGTTCCCGTCAGCTCCAGCGTGCTCGCCCCGAGGTCCGCCACCGGCTGCGCCGCCAGGCCCGCGCCGCTGCCGGCCAGCAGCCAGGCCGCGCCCGGGTCGAGCGCGATGGCGCCGAAATTCGAGATGCTGGTGCCGAACCCGGACAGCGTGCCGGTGCCCGCGGCGAACTCCAGCGTCGTCGTGTAGCCGCCGCCCGCCGCGGTCTGCCCGCCGTCGAGCCCGCCGGCGAAGGCCGCGCCCGGCTGCACCACCAGCCGCGACGCGCCGAGCGAACCCTGGAACGAAACCGCCGTCCCCGAGCTGCCCGCGATCGTGCCGGCGTCGATCACCGTGCCGCCACCGATCACGCCATAGCGCGCGGCGAGGGTGCCGGCGTTGGTGACCAGCCCGCCGCCGGCGAGCTGGGCGGCGAAGCTCGCGAGCGTGCTGCCGGCGCCGAAGGCCGAGCTGTCGGCGGCGACGAGACCGCCCGCCGCGTTCACCAGCGTCGCGCCGGCGGTGAGCACGATGCCGACGCCGCCATGGCCGCGCACGGTGCCGGTGTTGACCACGGTCTCGCCGCCGGCGTTCATCTCGACGATGCCAACGCGCGCGCCGTCGATGGTCCCGGCGTTCTGCAGGGTCCCGGCGCGCACGTAGAGCCCGCCACTGCCGGCAAGCAGCGTGCCCTGGTTGACGAAGCGGTCGGTGGTGATCAGGCGGTAGGCCACGACGGTCTGGCCGGGGGCGACGATGTTGGTCCCGCTCGCGGTGACGGCCGACGGCAACTCGACCAGGCCGACATCGATGTAATGGCTGCCCAGCCCGGCGAGGGTTCCGGGCCCGCCGGCGATGACCAGCGTGCTCACCGCCGCGCCGCCGATCGGGTTGCCGCCATCGACCGTGCCGCTGACGCGTTGCGGGTCGCCGGGAAGCTCGATGAGGCTGGGCGCCCCGGCATCGGCGCGGACCGCGTCGCCGGCCGCCGCAAGCCAGCCCGCGCCGCCGTCGCTGAAGGTGGCCCCGCCCGCGAGATGCACGCCCAGCGTGCCCGCGCTGGCGATGGTGCCGGTGTTGGCGAGATAGCCGCCGGCGACGTCCACCGCCGTGCCCGAGGCGTCGATGGTGCCGGTGTTGGTGAGCCGGCCGCCGGTCACGACGATGCCGCTCGCCGCCCCCTCGGCGACGCGCGCGCCGCTCGCCAGCGTGCCGGCGACGGCGAGGTTCTGGTAGGCGGCGATGGTGTCGAGCGCGCCGAACACCCAGTTCGCCCCGGCATCGACCGCGATCGTGGCGAGATCGACGATGGTGGTGCCGAGCCCGCCGAGATAGGTTGCCGCCGCCGCGCCGCCGCCGGCGAGTTCCAGCACGCTGCCCTGGCTCGCGCCGGGCACGCCGCCGAGATCCATGCGGCCCTGGATATAGGAGGCGGGCTGCAGCACCAGCCGCCCCGCCGCCCCCGCCGTCAGGCGCAGCCCCGTGCCGCCGGGACCGACGAGAATCCGTCCGGCATTGGTCAGCGTCGCGGCCAGGGCGCCGAGCGCCACCCCGTACAGGGTGCCGGAGTTCTCGAGCGTGTCGGCGGCGACGGCGGTGGCGCCGCGGATGGTCCCGCTGGCCCGGTTCAGGACCAGGGTCGCGGTGGCGCCGACGCCGGCGGTGCCGGCGGCGACCAGGCCCGCGTTGTCGAGCAGCGAGATGCCCGCGACCCCCTGGCTGCCGCCATAGAGCCTGCCGCCGGCCTGGTTGGTGACGTCATCGAAGCCGGCGCCCCGGATGCCGATGGTGTAGCTCGAGACGGTGCCGGCGTTGTCCACCGTTCCGCCGGCGGCGAGGCCCACGCCCACGCCGCCACCGGCGATGTCGGCGCCGGCGGCGTTGCTGACGTAGCCCTGCGGGCCGAGCAGGATGCCGCTCTGCGCGCCGATGATCCGGCCCTGGTTGACGACGGTCAGCGGGCCGCCGGCCGAGGCATTGGTGACCGCGACCAGCGAGGCGACGACCGCGCCGCCCGTCGTGTTGACGAAGGTGCCGGCGCCGAACTCGATCCCGTAGCCGACATAGGCGGCGATGGTGCCGGCGTTCGCGACCGTGCTGACGACGCCGACCGGCGCCACCACCGCGCAGCCGGCGGCGGTCTGCGCCCAATAAACCTGGGCGCCCGCGAGGATCGTCGCGTTGGCGTCCGCCAGGGTGATCGGCCCGGCGATGGTGCCCGCCAGGGTCTGGGTCATGATCCGGACCCTGGCATGGCGGCGCGCCGACCGCCACAGGCGCGGCGAGCGGCTCGCGACGATCGGCCGACGGCGATCAGGCGGCCGTGATCAGCGGGGGCGTGATCCGGGAGGCGCAATCGGTCCGCCGTAATCCGGGGGGCCGCGATCGGTCCGCCGCGATCAGGGGGCCGCGATCAGATTGACGATCCGGCCGGGCACGTAGATCCGCTTGACCAGGCGCTTGCCGGCGATGGTGCGCGCGACGTTGACCTCCGCCTCGGCCGCGGCGAGCACCTCGGCCTCCGCCGCGTCCGGCGCGACGGCGATGGTGCCGCGCAGCTTGCCGCCGACCTGCACCGCGATGGTGATCCTCTCCGGCGCGGCCAGCGCCGGGTCGTGCTCCGGCCACGGCATCTGCGCCACCAGCGTCCCGCTCGCGGGCGCGCGGCGCTCGTGCAGCGCCTCGGCCAGGTGCGGCATCATCGGCGCGATCAGGCGGATCAGCACATCGGCCGCCTCGGCGCGGGCAAAGTCCAGGCCCTCGCTCTCCGGCCCCGCCGCCGCGGCGGGGGCGTCGGCCAGCGCGTTGGCCAGCTCGTGGATGCGCGCGACGGCGACGTTGAAGCCGAACGCCTCGATCGCCGACGTCACCGCCTCGATCGTCGCGTGCGTGGCGCGGCGCAGCGCGCGCGCCGCCGGCCCGAGGCTTGCCGGCACCGCGCCCGGCGGCGCAATGGTCTCGAGCGTGCGCCACAGCCGCTGGATGAAGCGCGCGGCGCCGGCGACGCCGGCCTCGGTCCATTCCATGTCGCGCTCGGGCGGGTTGTCGGCGAGCACGAACCAGCGCGCCGTGTCGGCGCCGTAGCGATCAATGATCGCGTCGGGTGCCACGGTGTTGCGCTTGGACTTGCTCATCTTCTCGATGCGCCCGATCTGCGCGCGCGCCCCGGTCGCGACGACGGTCGCGCCGCCGTCGGCCTCGAGGCGCACCTCGTCCGGCGCGAGCCAGCCGCCATCGGGCGCGCGGTAGCTCGCGTGCGTGACCATGCCCTGGGTGAACAGGCCGGCGAACGGCTCCTTCGCCGCGAGCAGGCCGAGATCGGCCATCGCGCGGGTGAAGAAGCGCGCATAGAGGAGATGCAGGATCGCATGCTCGATGCCGCCGACATACTGATCGACCGGCAGCCAGTGGTCGGCGGCCGCGCGATCGAGCGGGCCGGCCGCGCCGGGCGAGCAGAAGCGCGCGAAATACCAGGAGGAATCGACGAAGGTGTCGCAGGTGTCGGTCTCGCGCAGCGCCGGCCTGGCGCAGCGCGGGCAGGCGACGTGCTTCCAGGTCGGGTGCGAGTCGAGCGGGTTGCCGCGCACCTTGAAGTCGAGGTCGTCGGGCAGCAGCACCGGCAGATCCTGCTCCGGCACCGCAACGATGCCGCAGGCGTCGCAATGGATCATCGGGATCGGGCAGCCCCAGGGCCGCTGGCGGGAGATGCCCCAGTCGCGCAGGCGCCAGGTGGTCCGCCCGGTGCCGCTGCCGCGCTTTTCCAGCTCGGCGATGGCCGCGCGCTTCGCCTCGTCGGGGGCCGCGAGCCCGTCGAGGAAGCCCGAGTTGATGATGCGGCCGGGCCCGTCCCAGGCTTCGGTGCCGATGGCGAAACCGGCCGCGTCGCGGCCCTCGGGCAGCACCACCGGCGTCACCGGCAGGCGATACTTGCGCGCGAAGTCGAGGTCGCGCTGGTCGTGGCCGGGGCAGCCGAAGATCGCGCCGGTGCCGTATTCCATCAGCACGAAATTGGCGATCCACACCGGATAGGGCTGGCCGGTGAAGGGGTGGCGGACGAACAGCCCGGTGTCCCTGCCGCGCTTCTCCGCGGTCTCGATCGCCACTTCCGACGTGCCGCCGGCCCGGCACTGCGCGACGAAGGCGGCGACGGCCGGGTCCTGGGCGGCCAGCGCCGCGGCGATCGGGTGCTCGGGCGCGATGGCGAGGAAGCTCATGCCGAACAGCGTGTCGGGGCGGGTGGTGAAGACGGTGACGCTCGCCTGGCCGGCGAACGGCGTTGCGAGGTCGAAACGCACCTCGGCGCCGTCGCTGCGCCCGATCCAGTTCGCCTGCATCACGCGCACGCGCTCGGGCCAGCGCGGCATCGCCGCCAGCGCGTCGAGCAGTTCCGGCGCGTACTGGGTGATGCGCAGGCACCACTGCCAGAGCCGGCGCTTCTCCACCTCGGCCCCGGAACGCCAGCCGCGCCCGTCGATCACCTGCTCGTTGGCGAGCACCGTCTCATCGACCGGGTCCCAGTTCACCAGCGAGGACTGGCGGTCGAGCAGGCCGGCGCGGTGGAAGGCGAGCAGCAGGCGCTGCTGCTGGCCGTAATAGGCGGGATCGCAGGTGGCGAATTCGCGCGACCAGTCGAGCGAGAGGCCCATGCGCTGCATCCCCGCCTTCATCGCGGCGATGTTGGCGTAGGTCCAGTCGCGGGGACTGACGCCGCGCTCGCGCGCCGCGTTGTCCGCCGGCAGGCCGAACGCGTCCCAGCCCATCGGGTGCATCACGTCGCAGCCCTGGGCGCGGCGGAAGCGCGCCACCAGGTCGCCCTGGGTGTAGTTCCTCACATGCCCCATGTGGATCTGGCCGGAGGGGTAGGGAAACATTTCGAGGACGTAGTATTTCCGCCGGCCCGAGCGCGGCGTGTCCTCGGCGTGAAAGAGGTTGCGCTCGGCCCAGGCCGCCTGCCAGCGCGGCTCGTGGGCACGAAAATCGTAGCGCGCGGCCGGTTCGGTCGCGGCGGTGCTCGGGCTGTCCATGCCGGGTTTCTAGAACCCGGGCGGGCGCGCGTCCACGCCGCCGCGCGGGCGCGCGACGGCAAAAAGGCGTGCGATCAGCCCGGCCCCTGCGACAGGACCCGCAGCTGGCGGGCACGGTCCAGCACCCGGTTCTCGAGCGCGGTCTGCACCGCGGGGTCCACCTGCGCGTCCATCCACTGGCCGTTCTGCAGCACCTGGCGATAGAGCACCACGCGCAGCCCCTCGGTGCGCAACTGCTGGCCGAGGATATAGGCGGTCGCCTTGAACCGCTCGTTGGGCGAGCCCGGCGGCTGGTACCAGTCGGTGATGATCACGCCACCGAACGGATCGGCCGAGGCCAGCGGCATGAAGGACAGCGTGTCGAGCGCGCCGCGCCAGAGATAGGCGTTGACGCCGATCGCGCCGCCACGGTTGGCGGCAGCGCCGCCGCCGCCGGTGGTGAAGCTGAGGCCGTTGGGACCGAAGATGCTGCCATTGCCCGCGCCGGGGCCTCGGTAGCGCGAGTCGTTGTAGGCGGTGTCGGGCAGGATCTTGCCGCCGCACGCGGACAACGCCAGCGGCAGCAGCAGGGCGAGAGCGGTCGGCAGGCGTGAGGGCATGGACATTTCCCGGGAACGGCTCGCGGGTTCTAGAGCAGAGCGGCAGCGATTTCCAGGCATCACGACCAGACTTCGCCACGCAAAAGAAAGGGGCGGCAGGTTGCCCTGCCGCCCCGATCCTTGTCCGTCGTCAGACTGGGATTACCAGTTGAAGACGTTGCCGACCAGGAAGCCAGCGGCGTGGGTGTTCGGCGATCCGCCGTTGCCGATCCCCGAGCCGATCTGGTGGCGCTGCATGTAGTCGAACTCGACGAAGGCGCTCACGCCCGGCGCCCAGCCATAGGTGCCACCCACGGCCGCGCCTTCTTCACGCGCCGTGTAACCGGTGTGCGCACCGTCCGACGTCTGCGCGAGCATGTGCGCGCCGACGAGGTACGGCCCGAACGCATAGGACGCGCCGACGATCGCGGCCGTCAGATGCTTGCCGCCCTGCTCGAGCGGCATCAGCTCGCTGTTGGCGATATTCGCGTTGCCGTGCAGGATGCTGCCGCCCACGGCGAAGCCGCCCATCGCCGCCGTCAGGCCGGCACCGACTTCCGCCGGGTTCGAGGCCCGCGCGGCGTAGGAGTTCACGTGACCCGCGGCACGGCCATAGATCTCGGCCGTGACAGCCATCGGGCCGAGATTGCCGGTGTAACGACCCGCGGCATCGACCTCGTTGCGGGGCGCCTGGCCGAGGAACGCGCCGGACGTGAAGGCCCGGTCACCCGCTTCGCCGTTGCCGGTGTAGTTCGGCGCGTAGCTGACGGCG
>JAJXSZ010000106.1 GCA_021784255.1 Pseudomonadota bacterium
GCGCACGCTGTCGGTCAGCCGCGCCACCTCCGCAAACAGGCGGGGCAGTGCGCCGCCCTCCTGGGCCGCACCGCGCAGTGCCTCGCCGAGCATCGAGACCGTGGCAGCTTCCGGCGCGACGACGCCTGCCTCCACCAGGCAGCGCAGCAGCACGCCGAGCTCCACCCCCTCGTGCGGCAGCACGAACGTGCCGCGCGAGAGGCGGGCGAGCGCGGCGCGGCCGAGCCGTGCTGCGCGCTCGAGCCGCTCAACCGTGCGCCCGAGCCAGAACAGGTTGTCGGCGGCGCGGCTGGGCAGGTCGCCCGTCGGGCGGCGAATCGCGAGCCTGGTCGCTGGAGCCGCCGCCGGCCCCACGATGTCGCCGCGATCCTCGGTCAGCACCCAGACATCCTTGGCGAGCCCCACGGTGGGCAGGCTGCTGGCCAGCGCCTCGGCCGGATCGAGCACGCGCGCAAGGCCGCCCGGCATCGCCTGCCAGTGTCCCTGTGCCCGCACCAGGAAAAGGCGCAGCACCACCGGGCGCGGCTGCAGTCCTTCGGCGGTGACGCAGGGAACCAGGGACGGCGGCAGGGCGCGCGTCGCGGCCCAGGCCCAGGGCTCGGCCTCGATACGGGCAAGCAGGGCGTCACGTTCCGCCGGCGGCATGCTGGCCGGCGCCTGGGCCGCCGCCGCGCCGTCGGTCGCCGGACGCAGCAGCCACGCCTCGGGTGCAGAGGCCACGAGCGCGCGCGCCTGCGCTTCGCCAAGCCAGAGCGTGGGCACGCCGGGGAGGCGCAGCGTCTCGCCGAAGAAACGCCGCGCCAGCGCTGGCAAGAAGGCGGCGAGCGCGGGCGCCTCGGCCGCTCCGGAGCCTGGATCGTTGGTGATACGCACCGAACCCGCGCGCGCCGCGTCGATCAGCCCGGCCGTGCCGATGAGCGAGCCGGCCTCGAGTTCGAGCGGGTCGATCATGCGCCCGTCGATGCGCCGCAGCAGCACGTCGATGCGCGCGAGGCCACGCAGGGATTTGAGGAACACGCCGCCGCCGCTGACCGCGAGGTCGCCGCTCTCGACCAGCGCGCAGGACAATTCGCGGGCGAGATACATATGCTCGAACCAGAGCGGACTCGCGGTGCCGGGGGTGAGCACGGCGACCGAGGGGTTGGCGGTGCCGGGCGGTGCCAGCTCGCGCAGCGCGTCCTGCCAGAGATCAAAGAAAGGCCGCAGCGGGCGCACCTGCACCGGATGGAACGCCTCCGGCATGACGCGGCCGAGCAGGCGGCGGTTCTCGCGCGCCTGGCCGAGCCCGGCCGGCGCGGCGGTGCGGTCGGCCAGCACCCGCCAGGCGCCGTCCGGACCGCGCACGAGATCGGCGGCATAGAGCTGCAGCCTCCCCTGCCCGGCCAGGGGCGCGATGCGCAGGAAGCCGGGATTGGCGAAGGCGAGCGACGGCGGCAGCAGCCCCTCGGCGAGCATGGCGCGCGGGCCATAGAGATCGGCGAGAAAGGCTTCGAGCACGCGGGCACGCTGCGCGAGACCGGCTGCCAGCTCCGCGAATTCGGCGGCGGCAAGCGGCAGCGGCACGGGATCGCAGCGCCAGGCGCGCGCGAAGGCGCCAGGCAGCACGGAAGCCACCCCCTCTTCCTCGAAGGCGCGGTCGAGCCGGTGCGCGCGCTCGGCCAGGCCACCATCGCCGAGCGCCGCAAAGGCGCCGATCAGCCCACGCCAGGGCGCGCGCAGCTTGCCGCGCCCGTCCACCATCTCATCGTGCGCCGCGGCCGGTTCCACGACCGCACTCTTCCAGGCGAATCGCGCCCGGTCCAGCGGCGCGCGCACCACCCGCTGCGGCGCCGAGGCGATGGGGCCGCATATCCGCATCCCCGCTTCGCCGCACCGGGCGCGACGCGCAGGCCGCGCAGTCGGAGGCGTTCAGTTGCGGCGGGCGAGCTCGTCCAGGCTGTCGGCGAGCGCGCCATCGAGGATCGCGACGGCGCGATCGATTTCCGCATGGGAAACCGTGAGCGGCGGCGCGATGCGCCAGACCGAACCGCGCTCCGGCCGACGGCGGATGTTCATGCTGAGGCCGCGTTCGAGGCATTTCTGCGTGGTCAGCGCGCCGAGCCGATGCGCGGGCCGGCGGGACTGCCGGTCCTCCACCAGTTCGACGCCGAGCAGCAGGCCGAGGCCGCGCACATCGCCGATCGCCTCGTGGCGCTGCTGCAGCTCCTCCAGCCGCGAGCGCAGATAGGCGCCCATGCTGTTGGCGCGCTCCACCAGCTTTTCTTCGGCAATGACCTGCAACACCGCGAGCCCGACCTCGGCGAGCAGCGGGTCCGACACGTGCGAGGTGTAGAACGTGAAGTGCCGCTCGTGGACCTTTTCCTCGATCGCCGGCGTGGTCGCAACCGCCGCCAGCGGCAGGCCACCACCCAGGGTCTTCGACATGGTGATGATATCCGGTGTCACACCAAAATATTCCGCGCCGGTCCGCGCGCCGATGCGGCCAAAAGCGGTCTGCGCCTCGTCGAAAATCAGCAGCATGCCGCGTTCGTCGGCGGCCTGGCGCAGCGCGTGCATGAACGCCCTGGGCGGCACTAGCACACCGCCAGCGCTGATCACCGGCTCGGCCACGATCGCCGCACCGCGACCGGCCGACTGCATGTCGAACATCTTGAGCGCGAGTTCGAGGTTCGCGAGCGCCGCCGCCTCCTCGGTCGCGGCCGGGATATAGGGCCGGTAGGCATTGGGCTCGGGGATGACGAAGACGCCGGGCACGGGCACACCGTAATGGCGGCGGTCGCTGGCCATGGACATGCCACTCGCGCCACCGGTGACGCCGTGCCACGAGCCACCGAGCACCAGCACCTCATAGCCATCGGTCGCCATCTTGGCGATGCGCAGCGCGGCTTCGTTCGATTCCGAACCGGTGTTGACGAAGATCGAGCGGCTGATGCCGCCGGGCAGCCAGTCGCGCGCGAGGTTGCGCGCCAGCTGCGGCACGGCCTCGGGGATCATGCCGCTGAACAGGTGGAAGGCCCTGCTTCCCGCGCGGTTGACGGCCGCGACGATCGCATCGTGGTTGTGCCCGATGGTCGCGCACATCTGGCCCGAGGTGAAGTCGAGATATTCGCGCCCGGCGCGGTCGCGCACGATGGTGCCCTTGGCCGAGACGAACAGGTCCGGAAACTCGTCGCCGCCGTACCGGATCAGGAATTCCCGTGCCGCCCGCGTCAGATCGTCGTCCATTCCCCTGCGTTCCCCCACCGTCTCAGGCGCAGCCTGTCATGCGCACCGGCGCAAATCCAGAGCGCGCCGGCGCTCGCGGACCCGGGGCTCGAGGCCATGGGGTGCACCAGGCACGCGCCCCGCCAGGCGGCTGAGCGCATCGGCAGGTCCATGGTGCGGCGCTCCCCCGGCCGCCACGGCCCCGTCCCGGCAACGAGCGCAGCGACCCGGAATCGTTGCCTTGAAGGAACGGCGGCCAGTTCCCGGCGAGAAGCATATCGTACATAAACCGCAATGTTCCTGATCTCGCTCAAGAACCAAGGCGAACCGGCTGGTCGTCACCATGTCGGTGACGCGTGGATCGGCATCCGGGCACCAGGCGTCTCAGGCAAACCGGCGTGGATCGAGGACGGGCAGGATCGCGGCGGCGTCGCCGGGGTCGCGGCCCAGGATCAGATCGGCGGCGAGCCTGCCCGCGGCCGGCGAGGTCTGGATGCCATAACCGCCCTGGCCAACGAACCAGAAAAACCCTTCACTCCTCGCGTCCCAGCCGAAGGCGAGGCTGCGGTCGGGCGTGAAGGTGCGCAGCCCCGCCCAGGAATGCTCGACGCGCCGGACATCGATGGCGAGCGCCTGCTGCATGCGGTCGATGCCGATCGCGATGTCGAGCTCGTCGGGCTGGACGTCCTGCGGCTCGACGTCGGTCTCGTCCGCGGGCGAAACCATCAGCCTGGTGCGCGCCTCCGGGCGGCAATACCAATTGTGGTCGCAGTCGTTGAGCAGCGGCCAGTCGCGCGCATCCCAGGGCTGGGGATCGATGATCGCACCGGTGCGCCGCTTCGGCTGTAGTCCAAGGGGCCGCACGCCGGCCTGCAGCGCCACCGCATCGCCCCAGGCGCCCGCGGCATCGACCAGGATCGGCGCGGAGAAATGTCCGCCCTCCACGATATCGACTTCCCACCGCCCGGCGACGCGCTCGACGCGCCCGGTGCGGCTGCGCAGCGCGAGCGTGCCGCTGTGGTGACGGAGCAGCTTGAGGAAGCCCTGGTGCAGGACGGCCACGTCCATGTCGAACGCATCATCCTCGATCGCGGCGCGCGTCGCGTAGCCCTCGCGCAGCGCCGGCACCATCTGCCGCAGGTCCTGCACCGCGATTTCGCGCAACCCCGCCCCCTCGGCGAGCATGCGTTCGAGCAGCGGTTCCTGTTCGCTCGGGGCCAGGAAGGCCACCGGGCGCCGCGCCATGATCGGCGTCGCGGCGAAACCATCGGGCGGGTGTTCGAAGAAGCGGCGCGAAAGGCCGCTCAGTGCCTGCACGTCGGGCGGCCCGTAATTCTGGATCCAGATCGCCGCCGAGCGGCCGGTCGAATGGTAGCCGGCGACCTCCTCAGCCTCGATCAGCCCGACGCGCAGCGTCGGTGCGAGATGGGCCGCCGCGGTGGCACCCGCGATGCCGGCGCCGATGACCAGGACGTCGAAACTGCTGCTCTGCATGCCCGCATCGTCCTCTGCCGGATCACGTCGCGCAAGCGCGGCCAGGGATGCCGCCCGGCAGCGCTCGCCCTACTCCCGGGCCACCACCCGGTGGGTGATGAAAGCGGCGAAATGCCCGCCGCGGAACTCGCGGCTGATGGCGGCAGGATCGTAGTCCTCGCGCAGCCAGCGGAGGAAATTCCCCCCTTCCCCGGCATCGCGGGCGAAGGTGTCGAGAACGGCGTCGAACACACCGGCACGGGACCGGCGCCAGTGCCCGAAGCGCCACGAGAGCTGGCGCCGCGCCTGCGCGACACCCTGGCCGTCCAGGAGCAGGAAGATGGCGGCCGCGAACCCCGCGCGGTCGGCGCCCGATTTGCAGTGGACCAGCATCGGCTCCGGGCCGGCGAGCAGCGCCTCGGCCAGCACCAGCACCTCGTCGCGCCGCGGCGGGCGCAGGCTGGAGAGTGGCGCATCGACGCAGTCCAGGCCGAGGCGCGCCGCCGCAATCCGCGACAGCGCATCCGACGCGTTGCCACGGCGGCCGCGCAGGTTGACGACGGTCCGCAGCTTGTGGCGACGGGCCAGCGCCGCGAGCCGGCCCGGGGTCGGGTGGTTGGAGCGATAGAGGCGGCCAGGCGCGACGACGCCGAAATTGCTCCAGGCGGCCCGCAGGATCGCATGGTCGACGAGCAGGCTGTCGGCCCAGGCCAGCACGCTCCCGCGCGGCCGCGCCAGATCACCGCGATCGTTCGTATCCATGGCTCCCTAGATGTAGGATGCCCGGCGCGAAAGGCCAAACCATCGTTGGCCGGCGCTGCGCCGGGGCCGTCATTTTGCCCGCTGACGAGGGTATGGGCGCGGGGATATGGGCGCGGGGGCATGGGCGCGGGCCGCGGGCCGTGGCATGCTCGCCGCGGGCGCCGCCTGCGTCGAGCCAGCGGCGCCACAACCGGAGGAGATGCCATGGACATCGCTGCCACCGAGCTTCTGCTCACCGAACGGCGGGGCGCGATTGCCTGGGTCACGCTGAACCGCCCGCGCACGCGCAACGCGCTCTCGGCCGAGATGATGACCGCGATCGAGGCGGCGCTCGCCGACGCGCGTGACGCGCGCGTCGTGGTCATTGCCGGCAACGGGCCGGGATTTTGCGGCGGCCACGACCTCAGGGAGATGCGGGCGCGCCCCACGGCCGCCTTCCAGGCCGCGCTGTTCGCGCAATGCTCGCGCATGATGCAGGCGATTGCCAACCACCCGGCGCCGGTGATCGCCAGTGTCCATGGCATCGCCACCGCCGGCGGCTGCCAGCTCGTCGCCGCCTGCGACCTCGCCATCGCCGCGGACGATGCCAGGTTCGCGACCTCCGGCGTCAATCTCGGCCTGTTCTGTTCCACCCCCGGCGTGGCGCTGGCGCGTGCCGTGCCGCGCAAGGCAGCGCTGGCCATGCTGCTCACCGGCGATTTCGTTCCGGCCTCGGAAGCGCTGGCGATGGGGCTGGTCAACCGCGTGGTCCCGGCGGCCGAGCTCGCGACGGCGACGATGGCGCTCGCGGAGAAGATCGCCGCCAAGGAACGTTGCGCGATCGAGATCGGCAAGCGGACCTTCTACCGCCAGATCGAGGCGCCGCTGGCGCGCGCCTATGCGATCGCGACCGAGGCGATGGTCGAGAACATGATGGCGCCGGAAACCACGGCCGCCATCGACGCCTTCATCAATCGGCCCCGGAGCTAGAACCGGCCCCGGAGCTAGAACCGGCCCAGGAGCTAAGCCAGCGGACGCACAGCATCCGGTCGCGTCACGCGGCCGGCTCGCCCCAAGGAACCGAGCATGGACACGCACCATCACCCGCACGACCGCACCACGCAGGATGTCGGCAACCTGGTCGAGTTCGGCCATGTCAACACCCGCGTGCCGGACCAGCGTCTCGCCACCCTGTTCTACGTGGCCGGCCTCGGGCTCACCCGCGACCCGTATCTCATGACGTCCACGGACAACATGTGGATCAATGCGGGGCGCTGCCAGTTTCACCTGCCGACCGGCGCGGCGCAGGTGCTGCGCGGCGTGGTCGGGCTCGTGATGCCGGATCTCGACGCGCTGGAGCGGCGGCTGACGCGCGTGCGCACCCAGCTCGCCGGCAGTCTGTTCGACTTCTTCCGCGCCGGGGACGCGATCGAGGCGACCAGCCCCTGGGGCAACCGGCTGCGGATCCACGCCCCCGATCCGGCGCGCTTCCGCGACACGGCACTCGGCATGCCATACGTGGAACTCGCCTGCCCGCCCGGCAGCGCAGCTGGAATCACCCGCTTCTACCGCGAGGTCCTCGGCACGCCCGCGCATCTGAAGGGCAGCGTCGCGCGCATTCCCGTGGGGCTGGCCGAGGAGCTGCGCTATGCCGAGACCGCGGCGGCGCAGGAGCCCTATGACGGCAACCATATCCAGGTGACGCTCGCCGATTTCTCCGGCCCCTATCGCCGCCTGCTCGAGCGCGGACTGATCAGCGAGGAAAGCGACGAGAGCCAGTTCCGGTTCCTCGATATCGTCGATCCCGCCGACGGGAGGACGCTGCTGCGCGTCGAGCACGAGGTACGCTCCATGCGCCATCCGATGTTCGCCCGCCCCCTGGTCAACCGCAATCCGGACATCAACAACCGCAACTATGTCCCCGGCGCGGAAACCGCGGCCTGGGCGCTGCAGCCGTGACCATGACGCTGACGCCCACGATCGACCATGTGGTGATCAATGTCCGCGATGCGATGGACGCGGCCGAGACGCGCTTCCGCGCGCTCGGCTTCGCGCTCACCCCGCGCGGGCATCACACACTGGGCTCGGTCAATCATCTCGCCATGTTCGGCACCGACTACCTGGAGCTGATCGGAGCACCGCCGCACGCACGACGCCTCGACATACTGGGCTGGCCGCAGGGGGTGAACGGCATCGTCTTCGCCAGCGAAAGCGCCGCGGCGACGGAGCAGGCGCTGACCGACGCGGGCGTCGCGCACGAGCCGCCTGGCAGCTTCTCCCGCCCCGTCGCCACACCCGCAGGGGCGCGCGACGCGAGCTTCACCACGGTACGGCTCCGTAACGACACCACCGAGGCCGGGCGGCTCTATTTCTGCCAGCACCATACGCGCGAGCTGGTCTGGGACGATGCCTGGCGCAGCCATCCCAACGGCGCGATCGGGGTCGCGGAAGTGGTGCTCGCGGCGCGCGAGCCAGCGCGGCTCGGCGCCCTGTTCGCGCGGATGTTCGGCCCGCGCGCGGTCCGCCATGTCGCCGGCGGCGTCCGCCTCAAGGCGGCGCTGGCCGATATCCTGGTGCTCGACCACGCCGCCACCGCCGCGCGCATCGGCGGATACGCCGAGGCGCGCGACGAAGCCATGGCCGCCCTGGTGTTTCGCGTCGCCGATCTCGGCGCCACACGCGCCTTACTCGGCGGACGCGACCGGATCGGCCCCGAGGAAGCCTTCGGTGCCACATTGCTCTTTGAGGAGTGAAGCCATGCCGATCACGATCGCGGACCGGACCGCATGAGTGTGCTCGTCGTCACCGGCGCGAGCGCCGGCATCGGCGCCGCGACGGCGCTTCTCGCCGCCGAGCGCGGCTGGGATGTGGCGATTTCCTACAAGGCGAACGCGGCGGGGGCGGAGCAGGTCGCCGCCGGGATCCGCGCCTTCGGCCGGCGGGCGCTGGCGATGCGCGCGGATGCCGCCGACGAGGCCGAGACCGTCGCCTTCTTCGCGCGGATCGACGCCGAGCTGGGACCGCCCTCGGGCCTGGTCAACAACGCGGGCATCACCGGCCCCGCCCTGCGCCTCGATGACGTCACCGGCGCGATGCTCGCGCAGTTGTTCGCGCTCAACGTCACGGGAACGTTCCTCGCGACCCGCGAAGCGATCAAACGCATGGCCACCGATCGCGGCGGCAAGGGCGGTGCGATCGTCAATCTGTCCTCGCGCGCGGCGACGATCGGCGGCGCCGGCACATGGGTGCACTACGCCGCGAGCAAGGGCGCGGTGGACAGCGCGACGCTCGGCGCCGCGCGGGAACTTGCCGCGCGCGGCATCCGCGTCAACGCCGTCGCCCCGGGCCCGATCGACACCGAAATTCACGCCAAGGCCGGGCTCGCGGATCGCCTCGCCGAACTGGCGGCGGTGGTGCCCATGAGGCGGTCGGGCACCGCCGACGAGGTCGCGCGCGCGATCCTGTTCCTGCTGTCCGAGGAAAGCGCCTACATCACCGGCGCCGTGCTGCCGGTCGGCGGCGGGCGTTAGAGCCATATCCGGCCGGATGCTGCCATCCGGTCGGATAGCGCTCTGGTTACGCCGTCGTATTGAGTGCCTGGGTCAGCGCCGCGGCCGGCGAGGCGGAGGCGCTGGTCGTGGCTGTCGCGGCGGGGTCGCCGTCACCGTCCGGGTCGGCGGCGCTCGCCTGCTGGTGATGGTGGTGGCGCACGCCCTGGGTGGCGCTCCCCTGGGTGGCGCTCCCCTGGGTCACGCTCCCCTGGGTCGCGGTGGTCGCCGCGAGATAGCTCGCCGGGCTGATGGCGCCGATGCTGGTCATGCCGTGT
>JAJXSZ010000107.1 GCA_021784255.1 Pseudomonadota bacterium
GAAGCTCGCCGGCGTGCGCAGCCTCGGCGCGCATCCCGCCGACGCCGCCGAGGTGACGCTGCGCAAGGGCCGCTTCGGTCCCTATGCGCGCCACCACGACATCGTCGCCAACCTGCCGCGCGGGGTGGCGATGGAGGACATGACGCTCGACGAGGCGGTGGCACTGCTGGCCGAAAAGGGCAAGGCGCTGAAGCCCAAGGCGGCGAAGGGCGGCCGCGGCCCCCGCAAGAGCGTGGCGAAGAAACCCGCGGCCGCGAAGCCGCCGGCGGCGGCACAGGCGGCGGCGCCGGCCAGGCAGGAGGCGAAGAAGAAACGGGCCAAGGCCAGGCCGGCTGCCAAGCCGGCCGCGCCAGCGGCCAAACCGAAAGGGCGGCCCGCGCGCCGCGCCGCCGCTGCGCCGCCCGACGCCGCCGACTGACCCGGCGCGTCCGCGGTTCGGCAAGCCGGCGCGCGAACGGATGGCGCGTGAGCGGATGGGGCGGCGCACGCCGCGCGAACGCCCCGACACCCTGATCGGCGTGCGTCGCGGCCGCGCGCTGGAGCCGGTGGACCGGCGCGTCGGCGGCAGCTTCGAGATCGTCGCCGGCGATGCCGCCGATGGCTCGCTGGTCCGCGCCGAGGTGCTGCGCCAGACGCGTTGGGGGCCGGTGCCGGTGCGTATCCTCGAGGATCTCGGCCCCGCCGAGGGCCTGCGCGCGGCCAGCCGCATGGCCCTCGCGCTGCACGCGATCCCCACCGCGATCCCGCCGGCGGCCGAGGCCGAGGCGGTGCGCGCGCGCGGCGTGCGGCCCGGCGGCGGGCGCGAGGACCTGCGCGACCTGGCCCTCGTCACCATCGACGGCGAGGACGCGCGCGACTTCGACGACGCGGTCTTCGCCGAGCCGACGCTCACGGGCCATCGCCTGGTGGTCGCCATCGCCGATGTCGCGCACTACGTCCGCGCCGGCTCGGCGCTCGACGCCATGGCACGCGAGCGCGGCAACTCGGTCTATTTCCCCGACCTGGTCGTGCCGATGCTGCCCGAGGCGCTGTCCAATCACTGGTGCAGCCTGCGCCCGGACGAAGCGCGCTTCTGCCTGTTCGTTGAAATGACCATCGATGCCGGGGGCCGCAAGACCGGCCATCGTTTCGGTCGCGGCATCATGAAGAGCCACGCCCGCCTCACCTACGAGGCGGCGCAGCGCCTCGCCGTTGCCGGCGCCGATGCGCGGGTCGGCGCGCTGTTCGCGGCCTGGCGGGCGCTCGATCAGGCGCGCGAGCAGCGCGGCGCACTCGACCTCGACCTGCCGGAACGCGAGGCGCTGATGGCCGAGGATGGCGGCGTGCTCGAGGTCCGCCATCGCGAGCGTCTCGATTCGCACCGCGTCATCGAGGCCTTCATGGTGCTGGCCAACGTCGCCGCCGCCGAGGAGCTGACCGCCCGCCGCGCGCCCTGCGTCTTTCGCATCCACGCGCCGCCCTCGCCCGAGAAGCTCGACACGCTGCGCGGCGTGCTCAAGAGCTTCGCGATCGCGCTGCCCGCCGGCAACCGCCTGCAGCCGCGCGACCTCGACCGCGCGCTGCACCGCGCCGCCAGCCTGCCCGAGTCGCCGCTGATCCACGAGACGATGCTGCGTAGCCTCTCGCGCGCCGAATACGCGGTCGAGAACATCGGCCATTTCGGCCTCGCACTGGCCGCCTACGCGCATTTCACCTCGCCGATCCGCCGCTACGCCGACCTGCTCGTGCACCGCGCGCTGATCGCGGCCCTCGGCCTCGGGCAGGACGGCGAGGCGGCGGGCGCGGCCTGGGACGAGATCGCGAGCCACATCACGCTGACCGAGCGCCGCGCCGCGCTGGCCGAGCGCGACGCCATGGACCGCCTGCTTGCGGCTTATCTGTCACAGTCGGTCGGCGCCGTGTTCGCGGCGCGGATTTCCGGCGTGACGCGCGCGGGGATTTTCGTCACACTCGCAACCAACGGCGCCAGCGGATTGATTCCCGTGTCCACTCTTCCGCACGATCACTATCGTCTCGACGAAGCCACGCAGAGTCTCGTGGGGCAGCGCAGCAGGCGCCGCCTGCGTCTCGCCGACCGGCTCGACGTGGTGCTGGTGCAGGCGGTCCCGCTGACCGGCAGCCTCACCTTCATGCTCGCCGCGCCGGCCAGCGAGCGGCTCCGCGCCGCCGCTTCCGCCACCGACCACAACGCGCCGGAACCGGCGCCGGAGGGCCCCGGGGCCGCGCGACACGGTGTCGGCAAGCCGCGTTTCGGCAAATCGCGTTTCGGCAAATCGCGCGCCGCCAAGCTGCGTGCCGGCACGCTGGACGACGGCAAGCTGGGCGATGGCAAGCTGGGCGACGGCAAGCCGCCGGCGGGCAGACCGGGGGGGCGACGACGCCGCCCTTCGTGAAGCTCGCCCGGCTGCTGACCCCATGGCTGATCGTGCTGGGGTTGCTCGCCATCGCCTTGCCGCTGACGAGCCACGCCGAGCCCTTCACGCAGGTGCAGGAACTCGATGCCGGACGCATCGCCGCGGTGACCACGGCGGCCCTGGTGTTCATTCCACCGCGCAGCCTGTTCGCGACCTCGGCAGCGGGACTCGCGATGTGGGGGCTGCGCGGGCTCTCCGCGCTCGACCCGCGCCTGGTCGCGAAGCTCACGGGTAAGCCCGGCGACGGGCGGGTGGAACTGAACTTCGCCCGCCGCCGGCTGCTCGCCTATGCGGCGCCCGCCAGCGCCGACGCCGTCGGCTGGGGCCGCGCCATCGCCGCGATGACCGGCAGCGCGTGGAAGGTCTCGGCACGCATCCGCGCGGCCCATACGGGGGGCATCCTGGCCAGCATCTTCGACGAGATGTTCGCGCATTTCGACGCCTACACGCGCTACGTCCCGCCCGCCGTCGCGCAGCGCGACCGGGTGGCGCGCGGCAGCCGCGCCGGCCCGGGACTCGACGTCGCCGAGCGCGGCGGCGCGTTCGTGGTGGTGCGGCTGGACCCGCAGGGCCCGGCGGCCGGGGCTGGCGTGCGTCTCGGCGACGTGCTGCTGGCCATCGACGACCAGTCGATCCAGGGTGCGGATGTCGCCGCGGTGCACGCGCTGCTCGCCGGGCCGCGCGACAGCACCGTGGTGCTCACCGTGCGCGCCAAGGACGGCCCTGAACGCACGCTCATCGTCGGCCGCTCCTCGGCGCCGCCGGCCACCGTGTTCTCGCACCGGCAGGGACCGTTCCTGCTGCTGCGCATCCAGGGCTTCGCCGACGACACCGCCACGCGGCTGTCGCAGGAGCTGATCCGCGCCCTGGCCAGCGCGCATCCGCCCCGCGGCATCGTGCTCGACCTGCGCGGCAACCGTGGCGGCGTGCTGGCGAGCGCGGTGGACGCGGCGGCGGCGCTGATCGGGCGCGGCGTCGTCGCGCGCACCGACGGGCGGGCGCCGGGAGCGCGACGCATCCTGCGCGCCAATGGCCGCGACCTCGCGCACGGCCTGCCGGTCGCGGTGCTGGTCGACGGCAACACCGCGAGCGCGGCGGAAGTCTTCGCCGCCGCCCTCGCCGACGACCGCCGCGCGGTGGTGATCGGCACCGCCACGCTCGGCAAGGGCCTGGTGCAGACGGTCGCGCGCATGCCCGATGGCGGCGAGCTCTTCCTCACCTGGAGTCGCATCCTGGCGCCTCGAGGCTGGCCGCTGCAGGACCTCGGCGTGGTGCCGCAGATCTGCACCAGCCTCGGCCGGAGCGCGATCGCGCGCCAGCTCGCGGCGCTGCGCCAGGGCACCGACGCGATGCTGGATAGCGCCATGGCTGCCCGCGCCGCGCGCGCGCCGCTGGCGCCGTTGCAGGCGCTCGCGCTGCGCGCGCCCTGCCCGGCCGCGGCCGGTGGCGGCGGCGATGTCGCGGCGGCCACCGAGCTGCTCACCGACCTTCCCGCCTACCGGGCGGCCCTGCTGCCGCCGCAACCGCCGCCGGCGCCGCATCCCGGCCAACCGCATCCTTGACTTGTCGGCGCCGGTGCCGCATGGACCGCGGCTCACGCCCGCAGGGCACCTCCAGGACAGTCCGGATTTCAGGCCATGGCCAAGAGCAACACCGTGCAGATCAAGCTGGTCTCCAGCGAAGATACCGGCTTCTTCTACGTCACCAAGAAGAACGCCCGGACCAAGACCGGCAAGATGGAGCTGCGCAAGTACGATCCCGTCGCGCGCAAGCACGTCATGTTCAAGGAAGCCAAGATCAAGTAGCGCGCGGCCGCTCGCGCGGGGCCGTCAGCGCGAGGCCTGGCGCCGGCCGGAGCGGGAAACCCGGCCAGGCGATTCCATCTGACCGGGCATTGCTCTAACTGACCGGGCGTTGCGCTTAGTCGGCGCCCACCTCGGCCGCCGTCTCGACGCGGTTGCGCCCGCCGCGCTTGGCCTCGTAGAGCGCGCCGTCAGCGGCGGCGATGAGCTGCTCGGCCGAGCCGCCCGCGGGATGCGTCGCGACGCCGAGGCTGATGGTCAGCGGATAGGGCGTCACGCCATCCGGCATGAACCCCATCGTCTCCACCGCCGCGCGCAGGCGTTCCGCGGCGGTCTGCGCCTCGGCCAGGCTCGCCCCAGGCATCACCACCGCGAATTCCTCGCCGCCGTAGCGCGCGACACTGTCCGCGAGCCGGACCCGCCCGCGCAGCGCCTCCGCCACCAGGCGCAGCGCGCGGTCGCCCACCGGATGGCCCCAGCGGTCGTTCACCGTCTTGAAGTGATCGACGTCGATCATCACCAGCGCCACCGTCGCGTCGCGTCCCGGCGCCAGCCGTGCCGCCAGGTCGCGCATCAGGTAGCGTTGGTTATAGAGCCCGGTCAGCGGGTCGATCAGCGCCAGCTCGAGGGCGTGGCCGAGGTCGTTGCGCAGCCGCTCCTGATAGACCCGCCGGCGGATCTGGTTGCGCGCCCGCGCCCGCAGCTCGTTGGGGTCGATCGGGCGCATCACCCAGTCATTGGCGCCCAGGTCGAAGCCGCGCAGGATCCGGTCCTTCTGCTCGGCCGCGGCGATCAGCAGCAGCGGGATGTCCTGCGTCGCGTCGCCCGCGCGCAGCCGCGAGGCGAGCCGCAGCGGGTCGTCGACCGTCATCGACAGGCTCAGCACCACGAGGTCGAGTGGCAGCCCGGCGGCCAGCGACGACGCCTCGGCCTCGCTGCCGGCCCGCCCGGCGATGATCCCGTCGCGCGCCAGCACGTCCTGGACCGCCAGCGCCGCCGCCGCGTCGTCGTCCACCACCAGCGCCCGCGCGCCGGCCACCGATGGCGGCACGAACTCCTCCTCGACGCCGCGCATCGGCGCGCTGCGGCTGCGCCACTCGTCGAGCAGGCGCTTGAGGCGCACCAGCGACTTCACCCGCGCGAGCAGGGTCTCGAAATCCACCGGCTTGGTCAGGAAATCGTCCGCCCCGGCCTCGAGCCCGGCGATGCGCTCGCCGGCCTCCTGCAGCGCCGTCACCATCACCACCGGGATGTGGCGAGTCGCGGTCCCGCCCTTGATGCGCCGGCAGACCTCGTAGCCGTCCATGTCCGGCATCATCACGTCGAGCAGCACCAGGTCCGGCTGCCAGGCCCGCGCCGCCGCCAGCGCGTCGGCGCCGCAGGGCGCGGTGCGGACGTCGTAATATTCCTGCCCCAGCCGCGCCTCGAGCAGGCGGGCGTTGGCGGCGACGTCATCCACGACGAGAATCCGAGCCGTCATCGCGCGATGGCACTCCCGCTGCCTGTTTGCCGGACATCGGCGAAAAACGCCATCCGGCACTGCGTCCGCCCGGCTGACAGGGCCAACATCCTCTTCTCGTGCACCAAACCAGCATATCGCTGCAATGACTTACGAAGTCATACAGTTGCGTCGGGCCGCCGCCACGACAAGTTTTGTCGAGGCAGGCGCAGCGCCACCCGCGCTGGCCGGCGCGGTTGATGGGCCTGGTCGCGTGGGCGCGACGGGCGGGCCGGATCGCGCCAGAGCCAGATCCGACCAGATGGAATCAACTGGCCGGATGTCCTGCGCTAGTTCCCCGCGAGCCGGTCGATCGCGGCCTGCACGCCGCCCGGCCGGTGCGGCACGCCGGCGGCGCGCAGCCCCATCTCGACGCCGCCGAGCGTGCCGAGCAGGGCGAGATCCGAAAAGTCGCCGAGATGGCCGATGCGCAGCACCCGGTCGCGCAGCGGCCCGAGTCCGTTGCCCAGGCTCATGTTGTACTTCTCGAGGATCACCGCCCGGAGCGCGTCCGCGCTGTGCCCCTCGGGTAGCCGCACCGCCGTCAGCGACGAGGAATATTCCGCCGGCTCCGCGCACTGCGTCTCCAGCCCCCAGGCCGCGACCGCGCGGCGCGTCGCCTCGGCGTGGCGGTCATGGCGCGCGAACACGTTCTCCAGCCCCTCGTCGAACAGCATCGCCAGCGCCGCGTCGAGCCCGTAGAGCAGGTTGGTCGAGGGCGTGTAGGGGAAATAGCCGGTGGCGTTGGCCGCCAGCATCGACTCCCAGTCCCAGTAGCTGCGCGCCAGCTTCGCGGTCTTCGCGGCCGCCCTGGCCCTGGCGCCGATGGCGTTGAAGGACAGGCCCGGCGGCAGCATCAGCCCCTTCTGCGACCCGGCGACGGTGACATCCACGCCCCACGCGTCGTGCCGGTAGTCGATGCTGGCGAGCGAGGAGATCGTGTCCACCATCAGCAGCGCCGGATGCCCCGCGGCGTCGATCGCGGCGCGCACCGCGGCGATGCGGCTGGTGCACCCGGTCGAGGTCTCGTTGTGCACGACGCAGACCGCCTTGATCGCCTGCGCCCGGTCGGCCGCCAGCGCTGCCGCCAGCGCCGCGACATCGGCGCCGCGCCGCCAGTCGGTCTCGACGAACTGCACCAGCAGCCCGAGCCGTTCCGCCATCGCCTGCCACAGCGTGGCGAACCAGCCGGTGCGGCACATCAGCACCCGGTCCCCGGGCGAGAGCGTGTTGACCAGCGCCGCCTCCCACGCCCCGGTGCCGGATGCCGGGTAGATCACGACCTCGCCCTCGGTGCGGAAGATGCGCTTGAGATTGGCCAGCACCCGCAGCCCGAGTTCGCCGAATTCCGGCCCGCGATGGTCGATGGTCGGCCGGTCGATCGCGCGCAGCACCCGGTCCGGCACGTTGGTCGGCCCCGGGATCTGCAGGAAATGCCGGCCCGGCTGGTACGCCTGGGAACGGTGGGCCTCGGGACGATCTGGCATGGCGGTTCCTCCTGTCTCCCTGCATGGCGCAACCGCGGCCACACCACCAATGAGAATCACGCCTGGAACCGGTTGCGCAAATCAATCGCCGCGCGGGCATACAAGGGCGGGCACAGCGGTTAGGCTCGGCGCATGCACGACTCCCGCCTCGCTTCCCGCCTGCGCCGCGAAACCCGGGGCGAGGTGCTGTTCGGCGCCGGCGACCGCGCCCGCTACGCCACCGACGCCTCGATCTACCAGGTCATGCCGGCCGGCGTGCTGGTGCCGCGCACGGCCGATGACGTGGCGGCCGCACTCGCCATCTGCCGCGAGGAGGGCGTCTCGCTGCTGGCACGCGGCGGCGGCACCAGCCAGTGCGGCCAGACCGTCAACTCGGGCCTCGTGCTCGACTGCTCGAAATACCTCCGCCGCCTGGTCGCGCTGGACGCGACGGCGGGGCACGCCACCGTCGAGCCCGGCATCGTGCTGGCCCACCTCAACGCCGCGCTGCGCCGGTCCGGCTGGTTCTTTCCGGTCGATCCCTCGACCCATGCGCGCGCCACCATCGGCGGCATGGCCGGCAATAATTCCTGCGGCGCCAAGTCGATCCGCTACGGGCTGATGGCCGACAACGTGCTGGCGATCGACGCGCTGCTCGCCGATGGCACGCGGTTCCGTTGCGAGCCCGTCACCGACGCCGCCAGCCATACGCTTCCCGCCGGCGTCGGTCAGCTGATCGCGACCCTGCGCGCGCTCGGCGCCGAGCAGGCCGGGGAAATCGCCGCGCGCTTCCCCCGGCTGCTGCGCCGCGTCGGCGGCTACAACCTCGACGCGCTGCTGCCCGGCCGCCCCGCCGACCTCGCCCGCCTGCTGGTCGGCTCGGAGGGCACGCTCGCGGTCTCCACCGCGCTCACGCTGAAGCTCGCGCGCATCAAGCCGCGCAAGGTGGTCGGCATCTGCCAGTTCCCCACGTTCCTCGCCGCGATGGAGGCGGCGAAGCACCTGGTGAGCCTCGACCCCGAGGCGGTGGAGCTGGTCGATCGCACCATGATCGAGCTCGGCCGCGGCATCCCGATCTACCGGCCGACCATCGAGCGGATGCTGATCGGCGAGCCGGACTCGCTGCTGCTGGTCGAGTTCCACGGCGAGGCGGACGCGCCGCTGCTGGCGAGGCTCGCGGAACTCGAAACGATGATGGCCGATCTCGGCTATCCCGGCGCCGTCGTGCGCGCCACCGACGCCGCGTTCCAGGCCGCCGTCGCCACGGTGCGCGAGGCCGGGCTCAACATCATGATGTCGATGAAGGGCGACGCCAAGCCCGTCTCCTTCATCGAGGACTGCGCCGTCCCGCTCGAGGATCTCGGCGCCTACACGTCGCGCCTCACCGAGGTCTTCACCCGCCACGGCCTCAAGGGCACCTGGTACGCCCACGCCTCGGTCGGCTGCCTGCACGTCCGCCCGGTGCTGAACATGAAGGACCCGGCCGACATCGCGCGCATGCGCGCGGTTGCCGAGGAAGCCTTCGCCCTGGTGCGCGAATACAAGGGCAGCCACAGCGGCGAGCACGGCGACGGCATCGTGCGCTCCGAGTTCCACGCCGAGATGTTCGGCGCGCGTCTCGTCGCCGCCTTCGAGCGGGTGAAGGACGCGTTCGACCCCGCCGCCCTGCTCAACCCCGGCCGCATCGTCCGCCCGCCGCGCATGGACGACCGCCGCCTGTTCCGTTACGGCCCCGACTACGCGCCGCTGCCCGCGCCCGCGACGGTGTTCGACTGGTCGGCGCATCCCGCCGCGCTGCTCGGCGCGGTCGAGATGTGCAACAGCAACGGCACCTGCCGCGTCTTCGAGGCCGAGGTGATGTGCCCCTCCTACCGCGTCACCCGCGACGAGGCGCATGTGACGCGCGGGCGCGCCGCCACGCTGCGCCTGGCGCTGACCGGGCAGATCGGCAGCGCCGGCCTCGCCTCGCAGGAGGTCGCCGACGCGCTCAGCCTCTGCGTCAGTTGCAAGGCCTGCCGCCGCGAATGCCCGACCGGCGTGGACATGGCG
>JAJXSZ010000108.1 GCA_021784255.1 Pseudomonadota bacterium
GTGGCGACGGCGATAGGCAAGCCGCCGCGCCCTGTCCATCCCGCGCTGCCTCAGCGGCCGAGGCGCCGGCGCAGCTGCGCGGCAACGACATCGAGATAAGCGTCGTGGATGCCGATCGCCGCCAGCCCGTCGCGGGTGTTGAACAGGTAGTCCGCGGCACTGCCCAGCGGGCCGCAGGCGGTGGCGAGATGCTCGACCACCGTCGCCTGGTCGAGGTCGCCGGCATAGGAGGGGCCGACAGGGTTGATGGTGAAGGCGATCGCCCAGCCGGCGTCCGCGCCCTCGGGGGTGGTGAGCTTGACCCAGCGCGGGATGTAGCCGTCCGCCACCATTTCGCGCCGCCACAGGATGGCCAGTTCCGCCGGTGCCGCCGCCTCGTCGAGGTCGAGCGCCACCCCCTCGCAGCTGCCGCCGGCGACGAGGCCCAGCATCAGCCCGGGGCGTTCCGGCGTGCCGCGCCCGCCGCGGGCGAGCAGACAGAAGGAGCGATGCCAGCCCTGTGCGACCACGCGGCGCCGCGCCAGCACATGGATGGTCGGGTTCCACACCAGCGAGCCATAGCCGAAGACGGCCCAGCCCGCGCCGGCGGGGCGCGCGGCGAGCAGTTGCGCCAGGCTCGCCTCGCGTTCCGCCGCGGTGAGCACCCGCGCCTGCGGCATGGTGGCGCGGACCAGCGCCTCGAGCTCGCCGGAGAGCAGGAACTCGCGGGTCAGCGTCCTGCCTTCCCCCGACCCCGTGCGCGACGGGTCGGGGGGCGCACTCGCGGCCGGCGTCAATGCGACTCTTTGGCCAGGATGTCGCGGATCTCGATCAGGATGTCCTCGGCCTTCGGGCCGGACGGCGCCGGGGCGGGTGGCGGCTGGCGCAGCTTGGCCAGCGCCTTGACCACCCAGAAGATGGCGAAGGCGACGATCAGGAACTGGATGATGGCGTTGACGAAGATGCCGACATTCATCGTCACCGCGCCCGCCTTCTGCGCCGCCGCCAGGGTCGGGAAGACCTTGCCGCGCAGCGTGACGAAGACGTTGGTGAAGTCGATGCCGCCGATCAGCAGCCCGATCAGCGGGTTGATGATGTCCTTGACCAGCGAGTTGACGATCCCGGTGAAGGCGGCGCCGATCACGATGCCGACGGCGAGGTCCACCACGTTGCCGCGCATGATGAAGGCGCGGAATTCATCCACCCATCCGGGTGTCTTCACCGGCATCGCCATCGGACTCTCCCTGGAACGTTACGAGCACCGTCTATATCCGCCGGCCGCGTGCCGAGCCAACCGCGATTTCCGCGACCCGCACGCGGCCCCCCGGCGCGGCAGACGCCGGACAGGGCCGCGGTCGGGGATGTCGCCCCGGCCGGGACGCGAGGGCCGCTCAGCGGGTGCGGTTGTCCACCAGCTCCGTCACCACCGCGGGATCGGCGAGGGTCGAGGTGTCGCCCAGGCTCTCGGTCTCGTTCGCCGCAATCTTGCGCAGGATGCGGCGCATGATCTTGCCGGAGCGGGTCTTGGGCAGGGCGGGGGCCCACTGGATCGCATCCGGTGCCGCGATCGGCCCGATCTCCTTGCGCACCCAGCCGACCAGCTCCTTGCGCAGCTCCTCGCTCGGCTCCTCGCCCAGCTTCAGCGTCACGTAGGCGTAGATGCCCTGGCCCTTGATGTCGTGCGGGAAACCCACCACCGCGGCTTCCGCCACCTTGTGGTGCGCGACCAGCGCGCTCTCGATTTCCGCGGTGCCCATGCGGTGGCCGGCGACGTTGATCACGTCGTCGACGCGCCCGGTGATCCAGTAATAGCCGTCGGCATCGCGGCGCGCGCCGTCGCCGGTGAAGTAGAGGTTGCGGAACGTCGCGAAGTAGGTCTGCACGAAGCGGTCGTGGTCGCCGAACACGGTGCGCATCTGCCCGGGCCAGGAATCGGCGATGCAGAGATTGCCCTCGCAGGCCCCGTGCAACTCGTGGCCCTCGGCATCGACGATCATCGGCTTGACGCCGGGCAGCGGCAGCGTCGCCGAGCCGGGCTTGAGCGCGGTCGCCCCCGGCAGCGGCGAGATCAGGATGCCGCCGGTCTCGGTCTGCCACCAGGTATCGACGACCGGGCAGCGATGCTCGCCGACGACGCGATGGTACCAGAGCCAGGCTTCCGGGTTGATCGGCTCGCCCACGGTACCGAGCAGTCGGATCGACTTGCGCGAGGTCTTCTGCACCGGCGCCTCGCCGTCGCGCATCAGCGCGCGGATCGCGGTCGGCGCGGTGTAGAAGATGTTGACCTTGTGCTTGTCGCAGACCTGCCAGAAGCGCGAACTGTCGGGATAGTTCGGCACCCCCTCGAACATCAGCGTGGTCGCTCCGTTGGCGAGCGGACCATAGACGATGTACGTGTGGCCGGTGACCCAACCGACATCCGCAGTGCACCAGTAGATCTCGCCCGGCTGGTAGTCGAACACGCTCTCGTGGGTGAAGCTCGCCCACACCATATAGCCGCCGGTGGTATGCAGCACGCCCTTCGGCTTGCCGGTGCTGCCGGAGGTATAGAGGATGAACAGCGGGTCCTCCGCGTTCATCGGCTCCGGCGTGCAGTCGGGCGAGGCCGCGGCGAGGAGGGTTGCATAGTCGTGGTCGCGCCCGGCCTGCATCGGCACCGCGGCACCGGTGACCGTCACCACGACGACGTTCTTCACCCCGGGGCAGGACTTCAGCGCCTCGTCGGCATTGGTCTTGAGCGGCACCTTGCGCCCGCCGCGCCGACCCTCGTCGGCGGTGATCAGCAGGGAGGAATCGCAGTCGATCAGCCGGTTGGCCAGGCTGTCGGGCGAGAAGCCGCCGAACACCACGGAGTGGATCGCACCGATGCGGGCACAGGCCAGCATCGCGACGGCCGCTTCGGGCACCATCGGCAGGTAGATGGTGACGCGGTCGCCCTTCTTCGCGCCCAGCTCCTTCAGCACGTTGGCGAAGCGGCAGACCTGCTCATGGAGCTGGCCATAGGTGATGCTGCGCGAGACCGAGGGATCGTCGCCCTCCCAGATGATGGCGACGCGGTCGGGGTGGTGCGCGGCGTGACGATCGAGGCAGGAAGCCGAGGCATTGAGGACCCCGTCTTCGAACCACTTGATCGAGACGTTGCCGGCAAAGCTGGTGTTCTTGATCTTGGTCGGCGGCTTGATCCAGGCGATGCGGCGCGCCTGCTCGGCCCAGAAGCGGTCCGGATCGCGCTCGGCGGTCTCGTACATCTGCCGGTAGCGCTCGGCCGTGACATGGGTGTGGGCGGCGATCTCCGGGCGAACCGGGAAGACCTGGCTGTCGGTGTGCTGGGTATCGGGCATGTTGGGTTCCCTCTCTCGACTGGTTCGTCCGACTGGTTCGTCCGACTGGTTGGTCCGGGCCGGTGATCCGCCCCGGAAGGCAGGGCCGGCATCGGCAACGCTTGGGCTTGCCGGCCACGCTAGGCGGGGTTGGTCGCCGGTTCAACCGATCCCTGTCCCGCGATCCCTGTTCCGCAATCCCTGGCCGGGCTTCGTGCCGCTGGCACTCGCCGCGGCCGCGCGGGTCGGGGACGGCGTGCCGGCGCCGCCCCCGGGTCACGGTCGAGGCGGACGCTACTCGCGCGCGCCGATGGGCAGCACGGTGCGGCCGTGCGTCTCGTTGATGACGTCCGCCGCCGCCAGGTAGAAGGCCAGCGCCGCGGTGATCAGCCCGGTGTAGCCGCCGAGGGTACCCAGCGACGGGATGCCGGCCAGATCCTTGAAGGCGAGCAGCCCGAAGGTGATCCAGAGCGCGAGGAAGATCAGCATCACCGCGCGGTTCAGCGCCAGCGAGCCGATCCACATGTAGAAGGTGAACACGCCCCACATCAGCAGCCACCAGCCGACATAGGCGCCGGTCACGCCGTGGGCAAAGAACTCAACGAACAGCGCAAAGGTCCACCAGAACGCGCCGTAGGAGCAGAACGCGACGAAGCCGAAGGTATTGCCCTTGGCCATTTCCATCAGCCCGGCGCAGAACTGGGCGGTGCCGCCGAAGGCGAAGGCGGAAGCGAGTACCAGCGGAACTTCGGTCCCGGAGAACCAGCCGGCGTTCACCATGCTCAGCATCCAGGTCGTCAGCGCGAAGCCGGAGAGCCCCAGCGGCGCGGGATTGGCGAGCTTCATCGGATGTTGTCCTCCCTTGGTGCCCTCGCGGGCGGTGATGAATGGTCGGCGTTGTTCCTTCGCAGCGCTTGCTTAGCGGACCGGTCGCCGGGCGCAACGAGACCCGGAAAACCCAGCAATATCCGCAGACTCGCCGTAAGCGAGGCAAGCGATCAATGATCCAGGTCAAGCGGCGAGGTCAACTGCCGCGTCCTGGCCGGCGTCTCGCCGACCCCGGCGCCCGGCCCTTCGTGGGCGGCAGCGTAACTTTTCGTTGCTGGCAGAAACTGGATTTCTTCCGTACCGCCGGGAATGCGCGACCGTTGCGCGGGCGGACCTGAAGCAGGCGGGCGAGCGCCCGCGCCGTTGCCTTTCCGGGCCGACGCTTGACCCGATTCGGCAACGTCGCGTTGCCTCGCGCTTCAGTCGATGCGAAGGAGGATCAGATGCGCCGCGCCTGGCTGGTCGGCCTTTCGTTGCTGGCACTCGCCGGCTGCGGAACCAATAATTTCGACCGTATCAGCGGCGGTGGCGCCACCGGGGCTGCCACCGGCGCCACCATCGGGCTGATCGGCGGACCGATCGGCGTCGGCGTCGGCGCGCTGATCGGCGCCGGCGTCGGCGGCTTTGCCGGCGGCGCCACCACGCCGCAGCAGATCAATCTCGGCAAACCGATCTGGAGCCGGAACAACTAGCCTGGCGGCGACGGGCCGCGCCGCGGCGCGGCGCGCTCAGGCCGAACCGGCGACGTAGGCGCGCAGGCTGTCCACCTCCTGTTCCTGTTGCAGGATCCGCGCCTTCACCACGTCACCGATGGAGACGATGCCGACCAACCCGCCGTGGCTCAGCACCGGCAGGTGGCGGAAACGCCCTTCGGTCATGACCGTCATCGCTTCCAGCACCGTCGTTTCCGGTGTCGCGGTGCGCAGCGTGCGCGTCATCAATTGCCCCGCGGTCATCTCCAGCGCCCGCGCGCCGTTGGCGGCGATGGCATGCACGATGTCACGTTCGCTGACGATCCCGAGCAGTTGGTCGGCGGCGTCCAGCACCACCACCGCGCCGATCCGCCGGCGCGATAATTCTTCCGCAACCGAGGCGATCCTGTCGGTGGGGCGGACCGAGGCAACCTCGTGCCCCTTGTGGCGTAACATGGCGGCAACCGTCATGGCCGTTTCCTCCGCTGTTCGTTTGCGGCAGCATGAACCTTCGCGCGGGCTGCCGCAAAAACTTATCGTGCGCCGCACAATCGCGGGAACCGGCGGCTCAGAGCGCAACCGCCCCGAACCGCACCGCAGGCGAGACGATCTCTGCCTGCGCGGCGACCAGCGCCAGTTCCTTGCTGCCCGCCGCCGCGGTGCGCGCCAGCACCGCATGCACGGCGGCAGCGGCCTGTTCCAGTGCATGCGCGGCGCCGCCGCCGGCGAGACGATGAAACAGGAACAAGCCGGCCAGCAGGTCGCCCGCGCCGTTGAAGCCGCCCGCCAGGCGCGGTGTGCGCAGCCGCCAGGCTGCCTCGCCGTCGCACAGGATCATGTCGAGGCAATCCAGCGGCGTCGCCTCGGTCGCGGCGCTGGTCACCAGCACGGTGGGCGGCGCGAGCGAGCGCGCGGCGGCGACGATCGCGGCCTCGCTCGCGGTCGGCATGCCGGTCAGCAAGCCGAGCTCGAACACGTTCGGCGTGGCGATGTCCGCGGCCGGGAGCAGCTGCTCGCGGATCGCCGCCGCGACGTCCTCGCGCACATAGAGATGCCCGTCGTCGCCGAGCACCGGGTCGCAGGCGTAGAGGGCGCGCGGATTGCCCGCGCGCACCCGCGCCACCGCCTCGAGCACGCCGGCCGCGATGCCGGCCGTGCCGAGATAGCCGGAGAGCACGCCGTCGCACCGATCGAGTGCGCCATGCGCCGCGAGCCCTTGCAGCACGGCGACGACGTCCTCGGCGGCGAAGACACGCCCGGCGAACGCGCCATGGCCGGGGTGGTTAGAGAACTGCAACGTATCCACCGCCATGACCTCGGCGCCGAGGCGCTGCAGCGGCAGCACCACGGCGTCGTTGCCGACATGCCCGCAGGCGACATGGGAGTGGATCGACAGCAGGCGCATGGCGCGCGGCGGGTGACTCAGGCGGTGCGCCCGCCATCGACCGGCAGCAGCACGCCGGTGATGAAGGCGGAGGCATCCTCGGCGAGCCAGACGCAGGCATTGGCGATATCGGACGGCCGGCTCATCCGCCCGAGCGGGATGGTGGCGAGGAATTTCGCCCGGTTCTCCGGCGTGTCGGGCATGCCCATGAACTGCTCGAGCAGCCCGGTGGCGCCCATCACCGGGCAAACCGCGTTGACCCGGATGTTTTCCGGCGCGAGCTCGAGGGCCATACACTGCGTCATCGTGTTCACCGCGCCCTTGGTGGCGTTGTACCAGACGAGGCCGGGGCGCGGGCGGATGCCGGCGGTGCTGCTGATATGGATGATCGAGCCGCCGCGGCCCTGGCGGCGCAGCACCGGCAGAGCGGCCTGCATCATCCAGTAGATCGACTTCACGTTCACCGCGTAGACGCGGTCGAACGTCGCCTCGTCGACATCGAGCATCCGGCCGTTGCGGTGCGTGGTGCCGGCGTTGTTGACGACGATGTCGAGCCCGCCGAGCTGCTCGGCCGCGGCGACGATGGCGCGCACATCCTCGCCCTTGCTGACATCGCCGGTGACGGCGACCCCGCCCACGGCCGCGGCCACGAGCCGTGCCGCCTCGGCGTTGATGTCGGCGACGACGACTTTCGCCCCCTCCTCGGCGAAGCGCCGCGCGATCCCCTCGCCGAAGCCGCCGCCCGCACCCGTGACGACCGCAATCTTGCCCTGCAAACGCATCGATGGTTCCTCCCGATGATCGCGGGCAGGCTATGGACCTGCCCCCGGCTTGCCAAGCAGGCCGCGGCTGGTTAGCCCGGGGTGAGCCACCCCATCGACGCGTTCCACGCAGGCCCCGCAGGACGATCCATGACGCCGCATCTGCTCACGCCCATCACCTTGCGTTCCGTCACCGCGCGCAACCGCATCGCGGTCTCGCCGATGTGCCAGTACTGCGCCACCGACGGCCTCGGCGATGACTGGCACATCCAGCATCTCGGCGCCCGCGCCATGGGCGGGGCCGGCATCGTCTTCGCCGAGGCGACGAGCGTCACCGCGGACGGGCGCATCACGCCGGGCTGCCTCGGCCTCTACAACGACTTGCAGGAGGCGTTCCTCGCCCGGGTGACGAAGCTCATCGAGTATGGCGGCGCGGTTCCCGCGATCCAGCTCGCCCATGCCGGGCGCAAGGCCGGCACGGTGCCGCCCTGGGACGGCGCGCGCGGCCTGACCGAGGCGGAGGGGGCGTGGGAGACGCACGCGCCGAGCGCCATTCCGTTCGGCGAGGGCTACGCGACGCCGACCGCCTTCACCGCCGGCGAGATCGCGCGGGTGATCGAGGCCTTCGCGGCCGGCGCGGCCCGCGCGGCGCGCGCCGGGTTCCGGATCGCCGAACTGCACGCGGCGCATGGCTATCTCGGCCACCAATTCCTCTCCCCGATCGCCAACCGCCGCAGCGATGCCTGGGGCGGTGACCTCGCCGGGCGCAGCCGGTTCCTGATGGAGACGGTCGAGGCGGTGCGCGCGGTCTGGCCGGATGAGCTGCCGCTGTTGGTGCGGCTCTCCTGCACCGACTGGATGACGGGCGGCCTGACGATCGAGGATACGCTGGCGCTGGCCCGGCGGCTGAAGGAGACCGGCAAGGTCGATCTCGTCGACGCCTCCTCCGGCGGAATCCTGGCCAAGGGCCCGGCGATCCCTTCGCTGCATCCCGGCTACCAGGTGCCGTTCGCCGAGGCGATCCGCCACCAGGCCGGCATCGCCACGGCCGCCGTCGGCCTCATCACCGGCGCGCAGCACGCCGACGAGATCATCGCCAACGGGCGCGCCGACCTGGTGATGGTCGGGCGCGTGGTGCTGGCGGACCCCGCCTGGCCGTTGCGTGCCGCCAAGGTGCTCGGCGGCGCCATCGCGCTGCCCAGACAGTACGGCCGCGCGACGCTGGCCTGAGGCATGCCGGATGCGCTTGCCCCGTCACCCCGTCACCGCTATAGGCCGGCCGCCCCGCCGGTCGGTATCGGCGGCGGCCAGCAAGGAGCAACCCGATGAAGGCCGGTATCCACCCTGACTACCACGAGATCACCGTCGTGATGACCGACGGCACCGAGTTCAAGACGCGGTCCTGCTATGGCGCCGCGGGCGACACGCTGCGGCTCGACATCGACCCGAAGTCGCACCCGGCCTGGACCGGCCAGCAGCGCATCGTCGATACCGGCGGCCAGGTGGCCAAGTTCAACAGGCGCTTCGCCGGGCTGGGTACGCGCAAATCCTCCTGATCCAGCCTGCGTCGTGCTGAACCGGCCCTCTTGAACGCGGGCGGCCGGCGATCCATCTCCTGAGGCATCGGCGGTGCCCGCACGGGGCCGCCGGGTCTTCCAGCGCCGGCCCGATCGGGCGGCGCCGACTCAAACCTTGCTGACTCAGGAGGTCGCATCATGAATACCCTCAATCTGTCCCCGCTGTTCCGCACCGCGATCGGCTTCGACCGGCTCGCGCGGCTGATCGACAACCCCGCGGCGGACATTGCCTACCCGCCCTACAACATCGAGAAGACCGGCGAGGATGCCTACGCGATCACGATGGCCGTGGCCGGCTTCGGCCCCGACGACATCGAGGTGACGGTGAAGGAAAACACGTTGGTGGTGACCGGCCGCGCCGGCCAGGAGAGCGCGGACGGGGAGGTGCTGTACCGCGGCATCGCTGGGCGTGCCTTCGAGCGCCGCTTCGTGCTCGCCGACCATATCGTCGTCGAGGGCGCGGAGCTCAACAACGGCCTGCTGCGCGTCGAGCTCAAGCGCGTGGTGCCGGAGGCGCTGAAACCGCGCCGGATCCCGATCGCCGCCGCGCCGCGCACGGTGCTGCAGGCGGCCGCGTAACCGCGGCGGCGCCAACACAGGGGAGGGGGCGCCGCCCCCTCCCTTTTTTCACGGCGTCCGGAAGAACGCGTCCGCCGCCGCTCGGTGCGC
>JAJXSZ010000109.1 GCA_021784255.1 Pseudomonadota bacterium
ATCGAGCCCCTCGCCGTCGCTCGCGACCGGCACCAGCTCCGCCCCCGCCGCCAGCAGCGCGCCGCGCCCGGCGATGTAGCCGGGGTCCTCGACCCAGGCCGCGTCGCCGGGGTCGAGCAGCAGGGAGGCGGCGAGGAACAGCGCCTGCTGCGTGCCGGCGGTGACCAGGATCTGCTCGGGATCGGCGAGCAGGCCGCGCACCGAGGCGAGATGCGCCGCGATCGCCGCGCGCAGCGGCGCCTGGCCGGCGAGATCCGGGTAATGCGGCTCCAGCTCCGCCCGGCGGGACGAGGCGAACCAGGCGTCGCGCGGAAACAGGTCCGGCGCCGGCACGCCCGGCACCATCACCGCCGGCCCAGTGACGCCCGCGAGCCCCGGCTGGTCGCCCGCGGCCAGCGGCACGGCCGCCAGCGCTGTCCCGCGGCGCGACAGCGGTGCCGCGGCGGCGGCGGCCGGACGCGCCGGTGGCGGCGCCGCGTCGGGCAGGTCGCGCGCCACATAGGTGCCGCTGCCCGGCGCCGGGCGGACATAGCCTTCGGCGGCCAGGCGCTCATAGGCGAGCACCACCGTTTGCCGGGCGAGACCGAGTTCCTCGGCGAGCCGGCGCGTCGGCGGCAGCCGCGCGCCCGGCGCCAGCGTGCCGGCCAGGATGCCCTGCCGCAACCGCTCGAACACCGCGTGTTGCCGCGATTGGTCTAGCATTTCATCGGGATATTGGGCTGCATGATTAGACCAATGCTGCGCCACAAGCGTGCGTCGCGCAAGCCCGCCGCGCCAACGCCCACCACCGGGAGCCCTGGCATGTATCAACGCCCCGCCTTCGCCGAGACGGATCTGGACCGCATCGCCGCCCTGATCGCCGCCAACCCGTTCGGCCTCCTGGTCACGCACGGGGCGCGGGGCCTGGACGCCTCGCCCATCCCCTTCGTGGTCCACCGCGACGCCGAGGCGCTGGTGCTCGACGCGCATCTCGCCGCCGGCAACCCGCAATGCGCGGACATCGGCGGGCCCGCGCTCGCCGTCTTCTCGGGGCCGCACGCCTATATCGCGCCGGGCTGGTACCGCACCCAGCCCGCCGTGCCGACCTGGGACTATGCCGCCGTGCACGTCCACGGCACACTGGAGCCGGTCACGGATCGTGACCCCGTCAAGGCGGCGCTGCGCGACCTCGCGCGCGGCGACCCGGCCGGCTTCGACCTCGACGCGCTGCCGGAAAAATACCGCGACGCGATGCTGGGCGGGCTGCGCGCCTTCCGCCTGCGCTCCACCCGCATCGAAGCGCAATGGAAGATGAGCCAGAACCGCAGCGTGGCCGACCGCGAGGGCGTCATCGCCGCGCTGCGCGGCTCGGGCCAGGACGCCGTCGCCGACCTCGTCGCCGCGACACTGCCGGCGGCCGGCTAGCGCGATATCCGGCCGGACGGAATCATCCGCCGGATGCCCCGCTCGGGAAAACACCGGATCCAGAACCGCTTATCCGCGCCCAGCCGGCGCCGAGGCAGCCCAGGCGGAGCGGAGCTTGCGGTCGGGCCCGATCCCGAAGGCCGGGCGCCTGCGCCGGGATCACGCGATCCCGCCGCGAGCGGACCCCCAACACGGGTGACCAGGGCACGGATGACCAGGGCACGGATGACCAGGGCACGGATCACCCGGGTACGGGTGGCTCGGGCCGCAGACAGCAAAAACCGGCACCGCGGAACGGCGCCGGCTCGAGCCAGGTGGTCGTATGACAGGCCGATCCGGGCACGCGGCGTGCCCGTTGGGGTCAGAACCCCTCGCGCTCCAGCCGCTTGCGCTCCATCTTGCGGGCCCGGCGGACGGCCTCGGCGGCCTCGCGCGCACGGCGCTCGGAGGGCTTCTCGTAATGGCGGCGCAGCTTCATCTCGCGAAACACGCCCTCGCGCTGGAGCTTCTTCTTCAGCGCCTTGAGCGCCTGATCGACGTTGTTGTCGCGAACGAGAACCTGCACTTGGCCGCCAGCTCCATCCTGTTGCGGCGCTCCGCCGATCGGAGCGCCAGGAATCGTTGCCGGCGCGGTGATCCCGCCCGGACGCGGCGCGCCATAGCACGCGCCACCGGCCCTGTCCAAACGGTTTTCGCATGCGCATATTCCGCTCCCGCCATGCGGCGGAGCCCGAGGAGAGAATGGCCATCCTGAAGATCGCCCGCATGGGCCACCCCGTGCTGCTGCAGCGCGCCGAGCCCGTGGCCGACCCCACGGCGCCGGAGATCCGCCGCCTGGTCGCCGACATGATGCAGACCATGGAGGACGCGCCGGGCGCCGGCCTCGCTGCGCCGCAGGTGCACGTGCCGCTGCGCCTGTTCGTCTTCCGCGTCCGCCCCGAGCGGACGACCGGCGACGCGCTCGACCGCACGATCGGCGACACCGCCGTCATCAACCCCACGCTGGAGCTGCTGGGCGAGGATGTCCGCCCGCGCTGGGAGGGCTGCCTCTCGATCCCCGGCCTGCGCGCCGCCGTGCCGCGGCACTGGCGCGTCCGCTATCGCGGCGTGGACACCAACGGCGAGCCGGTCGGCGGCGAGGTAAGCGGCTTTCATGCCGGCGTCGTCCAGCACGAATACGACCACCTCGACGGCATCCTCTACCCGATGCGGATGACGGATTTCTCCCGGTTCGGCTTCACCGAGGAACTCACCCGGGCGGGCGCGCTATGAACGAGGGCTTCGCCGAGCCGGCCCGCGACGACCCCGAGCGCGACGCCGCGCTGCTGGCCGCCATGCCGCACGTCGCCCGCCGCGGCTGGACCCTCGCCGCGGTCCGCGACGGCCTGGCCGACCTCGGCGCCGAGCCCGCCCTCGCCGCCCTGATGTTCAGCCGCGGCGGCGCGGAGCTGGTGGCCGAATGGGCCGCCTATGCCGACCGCCAGATGCTCGCCGCCGCCGCCGCCGAGAATATCGCCCGCCTGCGCACCCCCGCGCGCATCCGCCGCGCGATCGAGCTGCGCCTCGCGGTGCAGCGCCCCTGGCGGGCGCAGTTGCGCCGTGGCGCCGCCCTGCTGGCCACCCAGCCGCTGCTCGCCGCGCGCGTCACCGCCCGCACCGCCGACGCGCTGTGGCAGGCCGCCGGCGACCGCTCGGCCGATTTCTCGTGGTACACGAAGCGCGCCAGCCTCGCCGCCATCCACGCCGCCACCATGCTGTTCTGGCTGCGCGACGACTCGCCCGACGCTGCCGCGACCATGGTCTTCCTCGACCACCGGCTGGCGGACGCCGCGCGCGTCGGCGGGCTGCGTCGGCGGCTGACCAGCCGCCTGGCCTGATCGCACAGCCGATGCCGCGCGTGCACGTCACCCACGCGACCACCTACCGCTACGCCCGCCCGGTGTGGTTTACGCCGCACCGCCTGATGCTGCGCCCGCGCGACAGCCACGATCTGCGCGTGCTCGCGGCCACGATCGGCATCGACCCGCCGGCCGCCGCCATCCGCTGGGCGCACGACGTGTTCGCCAACTCGGTCTGCTACGTCGAGTGGAACGCTGCGGCAGCGGATCGACTCGCCATCGTTTCGACCCTCGATTGCGAGCACTATCCCGCGGGCCCGACCCTGTCGCGCGAGACGATCGACCCGCTCGCCCAGAACTATCCGTTCAGCTACGCGGCGGACGAGATGCCCGATCTCGACCGGCTGATCGAACGCCAGTACCCGGACCCGCAGCGCCAGCTCGACGCCTGGGCGCGCCGCTTCCTGCACCACGGCACGCCGACCCGCACGCTCGATCTCCTCGCCGCCATGACCCAGGCGATCGGCGCGGAATTCGCCTACGAGGCACGCGCGGCGGAGGGCACCAACCCGCCGATCGTGACCCTGGAGCGGCGCCGCGGCGCCTGCCGCGACCTCGCGGTGCTGATGATGGAAGCCACGCGAGCCCTCGGCTTCGCCGCCCGCTTTGTCAGCGGCTATCTTTACGACGAGACGCCCGCGGACGGCGCCGGGCGGCTGCTCGGCGGCGGGGCCACGCATGCCTGGTGCGAAATCTACCTGCCCGGCGCCGGGTGGGTGGAGTTCGACCCGACCAACGGGCTCCTCGCCGGGCGCAACGTGCTGCGCGTCTGTGTGGCCCGCACCGCCGAACAGGCCGTGCCGATTGCCGGCGGCTATCTCGGCCGGCGCGAGGATTTCCTGTCGATGGACGTGGACGTGCAGGTGCGCGTGGGCTGAGCCGCGGGCGCCTCAGCCGCCGGTGACACTCATGTGCCGCGCGACCGCGGGTGCCTGCGTGCGCCGGTCGATCACGAAATCATGGCCCCTGGGCTTGCGTGCGATCGCCGCGCGGATCGCCGCCTCCAGCGCCGCGTCGTCGGCGCCGGCGCGCAGCACCGCGCGAAAATCCGCACTGTCGTCCTGGCCCAGGCACATATAGAGCGTGCCGGTGCAGGTGAGGCGCACGCGGTTACAGCTCTCGCAGAAATTATGCGTCATCGGCGTGATGAAGCCGATGCGCGTCCCGGTCTCGGCCACGTCGTAGTAGCGCGCGGGCCCGCCCGTCCGGTAGCCGGTCTCGGTCAGCGTCCAGCGCTGCCGCAGCCGCGCGCGCACCAGCGAGAGCGGCAGGTAGTGCTCGTTGCGGTCGCCGCCGGTCTCGCCCATCGGCATCGTTTCGATCAAGCACAGATCATGGCCGTGCTCGCCGCACCAGGCGAGCAGGTCGTCGATCTCCGCCTCGTTCAGCCCGCGCAGGGCGACGGTGTTGATCTTGACCGCGAGCCCCGCGCGCGCCGCCGCCGCGATGCCTTCGAGCACCTGCTCGAGCCGCCCGCGCCGGGTGATCGCGGTGAACAGGTCCGCGCGCAGCGTGTCGAGGCTGACATTCACCCGCCGCACCCCGCACGCCGTCAGCGTCCCGGCGTACCGGGCGAGCTGCGTGGCGTTGGTGGTGAGCGTCAGTTCGTCGAGGCCATGGCCGAGGCGCGCGCCGAGGCGCTCGAACAGGGTCATCACGTCGCGCCGGACCAGCGGCTCGCCGCCGGTGATGCGGATCTTGCGCGTGCCGAGCCGGATGAACGCCGCACTGAGCCGCTCCAGCTCCTCGAGCGACAGCACGTCGCGCTTGGGCAGGAAGGTCATTTCCTCGGCCATGCAGTAGCTGCACCGCAGGTCGCAGCGATCGGTCACCGACACCCGCAGATAGGTGATGGCGCGGCCGAACGGGTCGTGCAGCGCCGCCGCGGGCGGGACCGCTGCGGGGTCGGGCGCCGGGCCGGACGGGTTTGGCGGGATCGCGTTCACGGGCTGCAACATCGTGCCGAACCGGCCACCGTGCAACCGCTGCCGCGGCGACGCCCGGCGATTCAGGCCTCCGCCGGCTCCAGCGTCACCACCGCGATATTGATCAGCACCTTGCCCGCATGCTCGAAGCTCACCGTGACCCGGTCCCGATCGACGGACTGCACCTGCCCGAGGCCCCAGTCAGGCTGGCCGGGGTGGCGGACGAAGATTCCGGGTTCCAGCCAGGCGTGTATCTGGCGCTGTGACATCAGATAGTTCCAAATAAATTAACGACTGAATCTTGAAAATGATCCATAGGTCCCATCTTAATCCTGAGCGGACTCGCACCCAATGGATCCATGCTCCCCACTGCTCGTCGCTAACTTGCCAACCGCCATCGTCGTGATTGTCCCGCAACCATAGTCCTGCCGTCTGCCCGCACCAGAGGAGTGTCCGTGACCGGTAACCCCGCCAACGACGCACTGATGCTGGCCGGTACTCTTGCCGCCCGGCTTTGCCACGATCTCGCCGGCCCGCTCGGCACGGTGACGGGCGCGCTCGAACTCGCCGGGAACGCGGACGCCGAGGCCCTGGCGCTGGCTCGTGAGGCCAGCACCGAGCTCACGCACCGGCTGCGCTTCTGCCGCGCCGCCTGGGCCGAGGGCGCCGGGCCCGCCAGCGTCGCCGAGCTCGCGGCCCTTGCCGAGGGCCTCGCGCATCGCCGCGTCCGCCTCGATGTGTCGGGCCTGGCCGGCCAGGCCCGCCTGCGCCCCGAGCTTGGCCGCATCCTGCTCAACGTCCTCCTGCTCGGCGCGGAGGGCATGCCGCGTGGCGGCACGCTCGCCTTGCATGGCAACCCCGAGACCGAAATCGCGGCGATCCTTTCGGGACCGGGCGCCGCCTGGCCGCCCGGTACGGCGGAAGCCATCGCCCACCCGGCCAGCGCCCTGTCGCGCCTGGGCGAGCCGAACACGACCCTGCCCTCGCGCGCCCTGCTGGCGCCCTTCATCGCGCTGCTCGCGGCGCGCGAGGGGCTGCGCCTGCGCCTGCTGCTGGGCCCGGGCGAGGCGCAGGCCCCGCCGCTCCTGATCACGCGAAGCTGACCGCCCCACCCCGCTCCGGCCGTCGCCGGGCGCGGGCCAGCAGGCGCAGATGCAGGGCGCGCAGCGCCGGATCGGCGGGATCGGTGAAGATCGGGGCGCAACCCTCCGCCGCCCAGACGCGGCGGGCGAAATCGGGCGTCATCGCCACCGCGCCGGGCGCATTGTCGAAAGCGCAACGATTGCCGGTATCGAGATAGCTCTCGCACGCCAGCCCCTCGGCCAGCAGCACATCGTGCCGGTCCAGCTCCACGTGCCAATAGGTCACGCTGTCCCGGCTCTCCTGGACAATCGAAACGTTATTGACGGCGTGGCGAACCGGCACCAGGCAGCCGTCGACCAGCACCGCGTGGTCGGGCGACAGCACCAGGTCGCGCACCGGCAGGCCGTCGCCGAACGCGCCGGCGCGCACGCGCACGGGCATCACGTCCATCGGCGCGGGATGGCGGCGCAGATCGGTGCGCCGGTGGCCGACCCACGTCACCCGCGCCAGGCGGCCCGACGCCGTCGGCACCAGCTCGCCCACGCGCAGCGCCTCGACCATGACGCCGCCACGCGTGGTCGCGATCTGCGTTCCGCTTGCGAAACAGGCCGTGATGAAGGTGTTCTGCCCGTCGTTGCTGATGATCGGGACGGCCAGCCCCGGCAGGTCGAGTGTGGTGCCGCCGGACAGCGTCAGCGCGCCGCCGACGAGAGCCTGGAAGCTCTCCACCGTGCCCACCAGCTCGATCGTGCTTCCCGCCGAGAGCCCGCGGATCGCCGCCCCGTCGCCGAACCCGGCGGCCGACCCGGCGAGGAACCAGTCGGCCTGCGGATCGAGCGTGATCTGTCCGAAGTCGAACACCGTCGTGCCGAACCCGGCCAGGGTGCCCGAACCAGCCGCGAGTTCCAGCGTCGAGGTATTCGCGCTGCCGATCGCGTTGCCGCCGTCGAGCTTGCCCGCGAGCACCGCCCCTGGCTGGAGCACCAGCCGGTTGTCGTAGCCGGCCGCGAAATCCACGGCATAGCCGCTGGCACCGGCGGTGATCGTTCCGGCATCGACGACCGTGCCGAACCCCGCGATGCCGGCCTGCCCGCCCGCGATCGTCCCGCCCGCCGCATTGGTGACACTGCCGCGGGTCTCGAACACGCCGGAAACGGCCCCGGAGACCAGCCCCTCGTTGAGCGCCGCCCCGCCCCCGCCATTGCCCCGCAGGGCGACGTTGGCGCTCAGGATCGTTCCGGTGTTGGTAAAACTTCCGCCGCCGTAATAGATGCCGGTAAGCGCTCCGGTGATCAGCCCGGCATTGGCGAAGGTGCCGACGGCGGCAAGGCGCCCGCCATCGGTCAGCGTCTGCCCGGCGGCCAGGCTGTCGCTGCCGGCCGCGACCCAGCGCGCCGCGCTGTCGATGCTGACCTGCTGGAAGTCCGCGTACTGCGCGCCGAGCCCCGCGAACGTGCCGTAGGCGGCGCTCGAGGCGAACTCCAGCGTGCTGCCCGACCCGCCGCCGCGCACCGCGCCGACGAACGTGGCGCCGGGGTCCACCACCACGCGGTTGCCGCTGCCCGCGGCGAGTGTCACCGCCCCCAGCGCCGCGCCACCTTCGCCGATCGTTCCGGCATTGATCACCGTGCCGCTGCCGAAGACGGCGAACGCCCCGCCCGCGATCGTCCCCTGCGCCTGGTTGGTGAGCGAGCCGCCGGCAAGCACGACGCCGTAGGTGGCGCCGCCCACCGTCGCGTCATTGCTGAACGTCGCGGCGCTGCCCAGCTTCACGCCGGCATAGGAGGCGCCGGTGATCCGCCCCCCCGCCGCGTTGCTCACGCCGCCGGCCTGCATCGCCAGCGCTTCCGGCCCGGTCGCGGCGAGCAGCCCGGCATTGACGACCGTGCCGGCCCCGACGCCGAGAATGCCGAGGCCGCCGGCGCTGATCGTTCCGCTGTTGGTGACCCGGCCGCCGACGAACTCCATGCCGTAGCCGGAGGCAGCGATGAGCCCGGCATTGACCAGCGTGTTGCCCGACACCAGCAGCCCGTCGCTGGACAGGGTCTGCCCGGCCGCGATGCTGTCGCCGGCCCCCGCGTTCCAGGTGCCGGCGGCATCGATGCTGAGCTGCGCGAAATCCACGTATTTCGACCCGAGCCCCGCGATCGTCCCGCTGCCCGGCCCGAATTCGAGCGTGCTGGCCTGCACCGCCCCGAGCGGGTTGCCGCCATCGACGGTGCCAACGAACGTCGCCCCCGAAGCCACCACGACGCGGTTGGCATGCCCGGCCGCGAGCGTGACCGCCTCCTGCGAGGCGCTGGCGGCGGCGATGATCCCGGCATTGACCACGGTGCCGTAGCCGACGATGGCGTAGGTCGCGCCGGCGATCGTCGCGCGCGCCTCGTTGGCCAGCACCCCGCGCAGCAGGAGCCCGTTGCCCGCGACACTCAACTGACCGGCATTGGCGAGGGTGCCGGCATCGGTCAGCGCCTGCCCGGCGACGATGTCGTTCGTTCCGCTGACGATCCAGTTCGCTCCGGCACCGATGCTGACCGCGGCGAAGTCGGTATAGCGCGAGCCGAGCCCCGAGAACGTGCCGGGCGTGGCGCCGCTCGCGAACACCAGCGTGCTCGCCAGCGAGCTGCCGATCGGGTTGCCGCCCTCGACGGTGCCGGCGAACACCGCGCCGGGATCCACCACCAGCCGGTTGCCCGCGCCGCTCTGCAACGACACTGCGAACTGTCCGGCGGTGACGGCCGCGATGGTGCCGGCATTGACAAGCGTGCCGGCGCCGGCGACGCCATCGGTCCCGCCCGTGATCGTCGCCTGCGCGGCATTGACGACGACCCCGCCCGACTGC
>JAJXSZ010000110.1 GCA_021784255.1 Pseudomonadota bacterium
TTTTCCATAGTTTGTTAGCATCTCAATAATGACATTTTTTCAAAATAACTCATCGCAGGAGACAGGGCGATGATCGTGGCGTATACGGAGCATCGTCGCCACGTGGCGGTGAGCTGCAAGCTTCCTTGGAGTGGGTCATGCGCCTGATGCGCGCCCATTTGCCGGCCGAAATGCTGGCCTTCTGGCTCGTTGAGTTCGTCCTCGGCATGGGCATGTTCTATGTCCTGCTGCTGCCCGCGGGCGCCGCGGCCGGGCTTGATCTGGGGGCAGTGAACCGCGCGGCGGTCCTGGCGCTCGCGCTCGGGGTGGGAGCGGCGCTCGCCGGTCTGTACCGCCCGGAGATCGTCGTCGAGGCGCGCCGCCTGGTCGGCAGCACGCTCGCCGGTGGGCTGTTGGCGTTCCCATTGATGCTTCTCAGCGCCTATGCGCTCGACCGGAGCTTCCGCGGCGTGGTGCAGGGCGGCGGGTCGGCGGTGCTGAAGGTGCTCGTCGCATGGCTCGTCCTGCTGCTGGCGACGCGGCTGGCGCTGCGGTACGCGCTGGCGCGGGGCTGGTTCCTGCGCACGGTGCTGATCGTTGGAACGCCCAACGACGCCGCCGGCCTGGCGGTGGCGATCCAGGGCCACCGGCCCGGCTTCATCCGCATCGGCGGCGTGGTTCCGGCTTCGGCGCTGCCGGACCTGCTGGCGACGTGCAGCCGTGGGCGCTTCGGTCACAGCAAGGTCTGGGGGGTGGTCGTTACCCGCTCGGCGCGCGCCGAGGTGCCGGTAGGGGCGCTGATGGCCCGTCGCCACGACAGTCCGGTGCTGTTCGGCGAGGCGGAATTCCGCGAGAGCCGGCTGCGCCGCGTCGACATTGACCATCTGGACCCGGACTGGCTGCTCTACGCCGATCGGGTTGGCCGCTCTCGCGTCGGCCAGTTCGTGCATCGTGCCGTCGATCTCGTTGGCGCCGTCTCCCTGCTGGTGGTGTCGCTGCCGGTGATGGTGGCGACGGCGATTGCGATCCGCCTCGAGGACGGCAAGCCGATCCTTTACCGCCAGGTGCGCGTCGGTCGCGATGGTCGCACGTTCACGGTCTACAAATTCCGCAGCATGCGGGTGGACGCGGAAGCGCGCGGCGCGGTGTGGGCTGCCGAGCGCGACCCGCGGGTGACACGCGTCGGTGCGATCATCCGCCGCCTGCGGATCGACGAGCTGCCGCAGGTGCTGAACGTGATCGCGGGGGACATGGCTCTGGTCGGCCCGCGCCCGGAACGGCCGGAGTTCACCAGCGAGCTCGCGGATCGGATTCCCGGCTATGCCGATCGCCTCTCGGTGAAGCCGGGCATTACCGGCTGGGCGCAGGTGAGCGCGCCCTATGCCGCCTCGATCGACGATGTGCGCATCAAGCTCTCCTATGACCTTTACTATATCAAGAACCGCAGTCTTCTGCTGGACTTCCTGATCCTGGCATCGACTGTCCGGGTGGTGCTGTTCCGCGAGGGTTCGCGCTAGAGTCATATCCGGCCAGATGGAATCATCTGGCCGGCTGTCTTGCGCCAGGAAACTTGGAATCCAGGGCAACTCATCTCCGGTCTGGCTGAGCCGGACAGGCTCCGCCGGATCGGAGGTTGACCTCGGTCACGAACGCATAAACGGCTGGCGGCGGGGTGGGGGTGTCCGGCCCGAACGCCCCGGTATCGCCGGCGCGGTGCATACGCCCGTCGCGTGCTGCCGCGGGATGGTCGCGCGCGGCGAAACGGTTCCCGCGGCCGTGACTTTTTGTGTGTCTGGCCATTTCGACACACGACGGCGATTCCATGGAAGTTCGATTGCGACTAGGTTGCCCGCGGGACAGCCGATGCCGTCCCGTGCCGCAAAGAAGAGAGTCGGGAAGGCCGGATCATGAAGAAGGTTATCATCGCCGCCATCGTGGTCGTCGTCCTTGCGGGGGGGGCGGGGGCCGCCTGGTGGAAATATGTCCGCAGGCCGAGCCCCCTGGCGCAGGCGCGCATCGAAATGACCCACGGCAACCTGCCGGCGGCGGAACTGCTGCTGCGCCGCGCCGTGCGCGAGGACCCGCGCAACGCGGAGGCGCATCTGCGCCTCGGCATGGTCCAGTTCCGCCTCGGTGACGGGGCCGCCGCGGAGCGCGAGTTCCGTCTCGCACGCGAGAGCGGCTACCAGCCGGCGATGGCCAGCCATCTGCTGGCCGAGAGCTATATGCAGCAGGGCAAGTTCCAGCAGCTCCTCAAGGAATTTCCGGCGCCCGCCAATCCCGACAAGAGTGCCGTGCCGCTGCTGGTGATGCGTGGCATGGCGCAGCTCAATCTCGGACAGTTCGCCCAGGCGCGAACGACTCTCGAGCAGGCGGTGAAGCTTGGTCCGGACATGGCGGATCCGGAAATTGCCATAGCGCGCCTCGATACCGCGCAACACGACCTGAAGGGCGCCGAGGCGGCGGTCGACCGGGCCCTGGCGATCAACGAGAATAATCCGCCGGCGCTGCTGCTCAAAGCGCAGTTGCTGAATGCGCGTGGCCAGCGCGCCGAGGCGATCGCCAGGCTCGACCAGGCGGTCAAGCTCGCGCCGGCCGATGTCGCGCTGCGGCTCGAGCGCGCGAACATGCTGATCGAGTCCAACCAGGACAAGCTGGCGGCGGAAGATGCCGCGGCGGCGCTGAAGATCGACCCACGCAGCGCGGGCGCGGTCTACATCCAGGCGGTGCTCGCCGTGCGCGCCCACGACTACACCAAGGCCGATACGCTGCTGACCCGGCTGCAGCCGCTGTTTGGACACTTCCAGCGGGCTTATTATTTCGAGGCCGTCGTGAAATTCAACCTCGGCCAGGCCGAGCAGGCGATCAGCGCGGCGGAAAAATATGTCGCGCGCATGCCGCAGGACCCCGACGGCGTGAAGTTGCTGGCGCGTATCGATATCGCCACGCAGCGACCCGAAAGCGCGGTCGCGGTCCTCGGCAAGGCCGTCACGGCGGGCATGCAGGACGCACAGATGCTGGACCTCCTGGGCCAGGCCTATGGCGCGATCGGGAACCGGATCAAGGCGGTGCAGGCGTTCCAGGGGGCGCAGAAGCTCGCGCCCAACGACCCCGACATCATGGCACACCTGGCGGCGGCCCGGCTGCAGGCGGGCGACGCGGCCGGGGCCGCCGAAGAGCTCAAGCGATCGCTTGCGGTGGCGCCGCATAACGCGTCCACGCTCGCCGCCTCGGTGGTCACGGCGCTCGCCAATGGTGATTTGCCGGGCGCACGGCGGGCGATCGCCGCCCTGCTCAAGATTGTGCCCGCCGACAACGAAGGGGTCGGCAATCTCAAGGGCCTGGTGCAGATGGCGGGGCTCGATTTCGCCGGTGCGCGCGCGACGCTCGAAGCCGTGGTCAAGGCGCATCCGGGATCCGTCCAGGCGCGCATGAACCTCGCGCGTATCGCCACGATGCAGGGGCGAACCGAAGACGCGGAGAAATTGCTCGCGGATATCCTGGCGACGCAGCCGGCGAATCTGCAAGTGGCGGCGGCCCTCACCCAGCTCTATGTCGCCAATGATCAGCTCGGCCGCGCCGTCCCGCTGATGGAGACGGCGCACAACGCGGTTCCGGCCAACACGGCGGTCACGGCAACGCTGGCGGATCTCTATATGCGCGTCGGCGAGCCCGGTAAGGCGTTGGCATTGGTCCAGGCGGCGAGCAAGACGCAGCCGGGTTCCGACCTGCTCGATGAGGCCGAGGCGCGTGCCGACATCGCCCTCAAGCAGCCCAAACAGGCGGAGGAGGTGCTGCGCCGCGTGCTGGAGCGCTCACCGCACAACACCGCGATGCGCATCGCGCTCGCGGGGCTGATGGTGCAGCAGAAGGATTTCGCCGGGGCGCGCACGGTGCTCGATGCAGGAATGACGCTGACACCTCATGACTATCGCCTCCTGGTGGCGCGCATCAATGTCGAGAAGGTGGCGAGTGGCGCGGACGCGGCGCTCAAGGAGGCGCGACGCCTTGCCGCCGATCCCGCCGATCACGGCGCCGCTCCGTTGCTGGTCGGCGATACGCAGATGTCGCTGCGGAGGTTCAAGGATGCCGTCGCCACCTACGGCGCGGAGTTCAAGCGCTTCCCGTCGACGGCGCTGGTCCTGCGCCTGTCGGAAGCGCAGCAGGGCGACAATGCGGCGACAGCGGCCCGCGCGACGCTGCGCAACTGGCTCACGTCCCATCCCGACGACGTGCCCGTCATGTTGGCGCTCGGTTCGCTCGATCTGACGCTCCAGAAGCTCGATGAGGCGCAGACGATGTTCGAGCAGGCGGTGGCAAAGGGCGCGCGCGACGCGTTGGCGCTCAACAATCTTGCCTGGATCTATCAGCAAAAGGGCGACAAGCGTGCCGCCGCGACGGCGCGGAGGGCCTATCTGCTCGATCCGGCGCCGCCGATCGCGGATACGCTTGGCTGGATCCTGGTGGGCGAGGGGCAGGCCGACAAGGCGCTGCCGCTGCTGCGCATGGCCAGCGCCGCGGCGGCGAACAACCCGGCGATCGTGTATCATTACGCGGTTGCACTGGCGAAGACCGGCGACAACGAGGCGGCCGCGAGCGTGCTCAAGCCGCTGCTCGCCAAGCAACACGTCTTCCCCGACCGGGCAGCGGCGCAGAAGCTCCTTGAGACGGTGTCCGCTGGGCACTGACGCAACGAGTGACCCGGCCATGGCGGGCCGAGTCCTGAATCTGCTGACGTTCACCTCGTTGTTCCCGGCGCCGGGCCGGCCGAATCACGGCGTCTTCGTGCGCAACCGGCTCGAGCACCTGCTGGCGTCGCATCCGGTGGAGGCGACCGTCCTGGCGCCGGTGCCACAGCCGCCCTGGGCGCTGCGGGACGGCGAGTCCGCGGCTTGCGGCGCCACGGTCCTGCACCCGGGGTTCGCGCATCTGCGCGGGCTCGGGCAATGGATGGCGCCGCTGGCGCTGCGCCGGGCCGGGTTGCGGGCACTGGCGCATCCGCGGCTGGCGGGACGGCGCTTCGATCTCATCGACGCGCACTATCTCTATCCCGACGGCGTCGCGGCGCTGGCGCTCGGGCGCCGGCTTGGCATCCCGGTGATCGTCACGGCGCGAGGCTCCGATGTCACGCAGATGCCCGACCATCCCTGGCCGCGCCGGCAGATCCGGCGCGTGATCCGTGAGGCGGCGGCGTTGATCGCGGTCAGCGGTGGGCTGCGCGAGCGGTTGATCGAACTCGGTGCGCCGGCGGACAAGGTGACGGTGCTGCGCAACGGCGTCGATCTCGCACGCTTCCACCCGGTCGACCGCGACGCTGCACGGACCCTTTACGGGCTCGATGGCCCGACGCTGGTCTCGGTCGGTGGCCTTATTGCGCGCAAGCGCCATGACCTCACGATCGCGGCTCTCGCGCGGCTGCCGGGCTGGCGGCTGTTGATCGCGGGCGAGGGGCCGGAGCGCGGGCGGCTGGAGGCGCTGGCGGTTTCCCGCGGGCTAGGCGAGCGGGTGCGCTTTCTTGGCGCCTTGCCGCATGCCGAACTGGCGCCGCTCTACACCGCGGCCGATGTCGCCGTCCTCGCTTCCGAGCGCGAAGGCTGGGCCAATGTGCTGCTGGAAGCCATGGCCTGCGGCACGCCCGTGGTGGTGAGCCGCATTCCCGGCAACCCGGAGGTGGTCGCGGCACCCGCTGCCGGTCGCGTCGTCGCGGCCAACACGGCGGAGGATTTCGCCGCGGCGATCGGCGAGGTGGCACTGACGGCGGACCGGGCCGCGACCCGGGCCTATGCCGAGGATTTCAGCTGGGATGCGACCAGCGCCGGACAGATGGCGCTGTTTCGTGCCGTCCTCGCGGGCGGGGGCGCATGACGGTGGAGCCGGTGGTGGCGGGGGTGGACGAGGTCGGGCGCGGGCCGCTGGCCGGGCCGGTCGTCGCCGCCGCGGTGGTGCTGCCGCGGCGCTTGCCCGCCTCGCTCCTCGGCGCGATCGGCGATTCCAAGGCCATGCCGGCCGCGGCGCGGCAGGCGGTGGCGGCCGAGCTGCGTGCCTGCCCGGGCGTGGAGATCGGCATTGGCGCCGCCTCGGTGGTCGAGATTGCGGCACGCAACATCCTGGGCGCCACCCTGCTGGCGATGCGTCGCGCCGTCCTGCGCCTGCCGCGCTCGCCCACTCTGGTGCTGGTGGACGGCAATCGGCCGCCGCCGCTCGACTGCAGGGTCCGCTGCATCGTCGACGGCGACGCGACCGAGCTCGCGATCGGTGCCGCCTCGATCCTCGCCAAGGTGCTGCGCGACCGGCTGATGGCCCGCCTGGCGTTGCGCCATCCCGGCTATGGCTGGGAGCGCAACGCTGGCTACCCGACGGCGCCGCACCGCGCGGCCCTGGAACAATTCGGTCCCACCGCGCATCATCGCGCGGGTTTCGGTCCGGTGGCCCGGCTTCTTGCCGCCTCCGGTCCGGCCCGCGGTTGACGCGCCAACGAGCAATACGGCCTCATGCCCCCCCTGACCAAGACCCGTTCCCGCACTGCCCTCGCCAAATCTGCCTTGCGCCCGCCCCCACGCCCCCCCCAACGAGCCGACAGGAACCAAGTGGAGATCGTCCGAGACCTGCCGCTCGATCAGGTGATCCGCGGTGATGCCGTGCGCATCATGCAGACCCTGCCGCCGGCGTCGGTGCACTGTGTGTTCGCGGACCCGCCATACAATCTGCAGCTCGGCGGTGAGCTGCGCCGGCCCGACGAGAGCCTGGTCGAAGGCGTGAGCGAGTCATGGGACCGGTTCGAGGACCTGGCCGCCTACGATGCGTTCACCCGTGCCTGGCTTGCGGAATGTCGGCGGGTCTTGCGCAAGGACGGCACTCTCTGGGTTATCGGCAGCTACCACAATATCTTTCGCATTGGCGCGATCCTGCAGGATCTGGGCTTTTGGCTGCTCAACGACATCGTCTGGCGCAAGGCCAACCCGATGCCGAATTTTCGCGGCCGGCGCTTCACCAACGCGCACGAGACGCTGCTGTGGGCGGCGCGCGGCCGCGACGCGCGCTACCGCTTCAACTACCAGGCGATGAAGGCGCTCAACGACGACCTGCAGATGCGCAGCGATTGGTTCATCCCACTCTGCACCGGCGCCGAGCGGCTGCGCAACGCACACGGGCTCAAGCTGCACCCGACGCAGAAGCCCGAGGCGCTGCTGCACCGCGTCCTGGTCTCCAGCACAGCACCGGGGGAAATCGTGCTGGATCCATTCCTCGGCACGGGCACCACGGCAGCGGTCGCGCGCCGGCTTGGGCGCCATTACATCGGCATCGACCGCCACCCCGCCTATATCGAGGCGGCGCTCGGACGGATCAAGCAGATCAGACCCGCCGCCACCGAGGCCCTGGCGACCACGCCGAGCAAGCGGGAGCTGCCGCGCGTGCCGTTCGGCACCCTGGTCGAGCGCGGCCTGCTGCCGCCGGGAACGCGCCTCGCCGACCGCACGCGCAAGGTCCGCGCGGTGGTGACGGCCGACGGTTCGATCCGTTGCGGCGCCCACCAGGGTTCGATTCACCGCGTCGGAGCGGCGGTTCAGAACGCGCCCTCCTGCAACGGCTGGATATTCTGGCATTTCGAGCGCGATGGCGCCTGGCTGCCGATCGACACCCTGCGCACCGAGATCGGTGGGGACGCCGCCAGCTAGAGCCATCTCCGCCCAGATGGAATCATCGGGCCGGGTTTCCTGCTCTGGAAAACTTGGAATCCGGAGCGATTTAACGCCGGTCTGCCTGAGTCGGACGGGCTCCGTGAGCCGGACGGGCTCCGGCAGACCGGGGATTGCTCTAGGGAATGGGCCGGCCGGAAGCGCCTGCAGGCGCGGGGCGCTTACCTCGCCAAAACGTAACGAGTCGCAGACCGCAGAACGCCATTGTCCGGTCATACTTGTCGCGTCTCATCTGCGTCGACGAATTCTTGCCTACGACGGAGACCGGCGATGCAGGATCCCGACCTCGATCACAAGCTCGATGAACTGGATCGGCTGCTCAACGATCCGGACGTGCCGATGCAGCCGGCGCGTGTGTGGTCCCTGCTGGCCGAAATCTCGCACCACGACCTGCATCAGCGAACGCTCGACTAGAGCAGCCTCCGATCTGCCGCAGCCCGTCCGGCTCAGGCAGACCGGCGTTAAATCGCTCCGGATTCCAAGTTTTCCAGAGCAGGAAACCCGGCCCGGTGATTCCATCGGGTCCGACATCGCTCACGCTGGCGCCCGGCGAGGCGGCATCGCTCCGGGGCGGCTCAGCTGCGTATGGCACCGAGCAGAAACTCGACATTCCCTTCGGGGCCGGTGATCGGACTCTGTTCCAGGCCCACGACGGTCCAGCCCGGGAGGGCCGCCCACCAGGTGCGGATACGCTCGCACACCGCCTGGTGAATGTCCGGATCGCGGACCACGCCGCCCTTGCCCACGGCTCCGGGACCAGCCTCGAACTGCGGCTTGACCAGGGCGATGGCCCAGGCGCCCGCGCGGCACAGCGCCAGCGGCGCGGGCAGCACGGTGGCAAGCCCGATGAAGCTCGCGTCGCAGACCAGGGCGTCCACCTCTTCGCCGATCGCCTCGGCGCCGAGGTAGCGCGCATTGGTGCTTTCATGCACCACCACGCGGGGATCGTTGCGTAGCGACCAGGCGAGCTGACCGCGCCCGACATCGACCGCGTGCACGCGTGCTGCCCCGTTGGCCAGCAGCACATCGGTGAAGCCGCCGGTCGAGGCCCCGATGTCGAGGCAGACACGTTCGGCGGCGACGAAGCCGAACGCCGCCAGGCCATGCGCGAGCTTGATCCCGCCGCGCGACACCCAGGGATGGTCGCGGCCGGTGACGGCGAGCGGCGCATTCTCGGCCAGCATCTGCCCGGCCTTGTCGACCCGGGCCTCGCCGCTGCGCACGACGCCGGCGAGGATCAGCGCCTGCGCCCGCGCCCGGCTTTCCGCGAGCCCGCGCGCCACCAGCATCTGGTCGGCACGCTGCCTGGCCACGCGCTCAGGCCCGCGCGGTCTTGCCTGATTGTTGGGTGAGGGCGAGGAGGGCGGTGTTGGTGATGGCGTTGGTATCGAGGGCGGCGTCGGCGAGTTGGTTTTTTTGGGTATCGTGGTCGATGAAGCGGTCTGGGAGGGTC
>JAJXSZ010000111.1 GCA_021784255.1 Pseudomonadota bacterium
CGCCGTGCGTCCGCGCGTCGCCGCCAGCGCCCGCAAGGCGCCGCCGCCACGCCAGGAGACGCTGCGGCTCGAGGACCAGTGGCACGCGCCCTCCCTCTCGCTGCTCCGCCCGGCGCCGGCGCGCGGCACCTCGGGCCCCTCGGAGGAGGCGCTGCAGGCCAATGCGCGGCTGCTGGAAAACGTCCTCGCCGACTATGGCGTGCAGGGCCAGATCGTCGAGATCCATCCCGGTCCCGTCGTCACCCTCTACGAGCTCGAACCCGCGCCGGGCATCCGCAGCGCGCGGGTGATCGGGCTTGCCGACGACGTGGCGCGCAGCCTCTCGGTGACGGCGGTGCGCATCGCGACGGTGCCGGGGCGCAACGTCATCGGCATCGAAGTGCCGAACGCCAGGCGCGAGACGGTGTTCCTCTCCGAGCTGCTGGGCTCGGAGGAGTGGGAGCGCCAGCAATCCCGCCTGGTGCTCGCGCTGGGCAAGGACATCGGCGGCGAGCCGGTGGTCGCCGACCTCGCGCGCATGCCGCACCTCCTGGTCGCGGGCACCACCGGCTCGGGCAAATCGGTGGGGATCAACGCGATGATCCTCTCGCTGCTGTTCCGCCTCTCGCCCGAGGATTGCCGGCTGATCCTGATCGACCCGAAGATGCTGGAGCTTTCGGTCTACGAGGGCATCCCGCACCTGATGGCCCCGGTGGTGACGGAGCCGGCCAAGGCGGTCACGGCGCTGAAATGGACCGTGCGCGAAATGGAGCGCCGCTACCGCGCGATGAGCCAGCTCGGCGTGCGCAACATCGGCGGCTACAACGATCGCGTCGCCGAGGCGCGGGCCAAGGGCGAGGTGGTGACGCGCCGGGTGCAGACCGGCTTCGACCCCGAAACCGGCAAGCCGATGTTCGAGGAGCAGGCGCTGGCGCTGGAGCGGCTGCCCTTCATCGTCGTCGTCATCGACGAAATGGCGGACCTGATGATGGTCGCGGGCAAGGAGATCGAGGCGGCGGTGCAGCGCCTCGCGCAGATGGCGCGCGCCGCGGGCATTCATGTCGTGATGGCAACGCAACGACCCTCGGTCGACGTCATCACCGGCACGATCAAGGCCAACTTCCCGACGCGCATCAGCTTCCAGGTGATCAGCAAGTTCGACAGCCGCACCATCCTCGGCGAGCAGGGCGCCGAGCAGCTGCTCGGCCAGGGCGACATGCTCTACATGATGGGCGGCGGCCGCACGATCCGCGTGCACGGACCCTTCGTCTCCGACCGCGAGGTCGAGGAGGTGGTGTCCTTCCTGCGCGAGCAGGGCGAGCCGGCCTATATCGAGGAAGTGACGGAGGCCACGGAAGACGGCGAGGGCGGGCTGGCGCTCAGCGGCATCGCCGGCGCCTCCGATGGCGAGAAGGGCCTGTTCGACCAGGCCGTCTCGATCGTCGCGCGCGAGGGCAAGGCCTCGACGAGCTTCCTGCAGCGCCACCTGCAGATCGGCTACAACCGCGCCGCCAAACTCATCGAGCAGATGGAGAAGGAAGGCATCGTCGGCCCCGCCAACCATGTCGGCAAGCGCGAGGTGCTGGTGCGCCGGGGCGAGGACTAGCGACGCGCCGCAGCCGCGCGCCGGAGCACTATCCGACCGGATGGAAGCATCTGCTCTGATCGTGCTCTACGCGGCGAGATGCTCCGCGAGCGCGGCCTTGATGCGCGCCACCACGTCCTCCCACGAGTTCGGCCGCGTCTGGCGGAACAGCCGCATCGAGGGATACCAGGGCGTGTCCTCGCGCTGCAGCAGCCAGCGCCAGTCCGGCGCGCGCGGGATCATCACCCAGACCGGACGGCCCAGCGCGCCGGCGAGATGGACGACGGAGGTATCGACGGAGACGATCAGGTCGAGATTGTCCATGATCGCCATGGTGTCGGCGTAGTCATGGATCTCGGCGCCGAGATTGACCAGCGGCGCGCGGGCGAAGAAGCCGCCGGCCTGCGGCGTCGCCGGCCCCTTCTGCAGCGCGACGAAGGCGATGCCGGGAAGGTCGAACAGCGGCTTGTAGGTCGAAATGGATGTGGAACGGTTGCGGTCGTTGTTGTGCGCCGGCCGCCCCGCCCAGACCAGGCCGACCCTCTTGAACCCCCTGGGAACCAGCGCCCCGAGCCGTTCCTTCCAGGCGGCGATCCGGGCGGGATCGGCGCGCAGATATGGGATCGGTGCCGGAATGGTCTCGACGCGCGTGCCGGCCAGCCGCGGCAGGCCGGAGAGCGCCGCATAGGCGGCATAGGGCGGGCAGTCGTCCCATTTCTGGAAGATCGTGGCGCGCGGCGCGAGCTGTCGGATCAGCCCGCCCACTTCCTTGCCGCAGCCGATGCACAGCGCGCCCGCCCCGGAATGTTCCCGCGCCCAGGGGATATAGCGGCTGAACTGGATCACGTCGCCGAAACCCTGGTCGCCGATCAGCAGCAATGTCCGGCCGTCCAGCCTCTCGCCCTGCCATTGCGGGCGGTCCTTGCGCACCACCTGCGGCGGGATCAGCGGCGCCGCGCCGCCGATCTGGAAGCGCCACTCATATTCCTCCCAGCCCTGCGCGAGGTCGCCGCGCGTGAGCAGCACCTCGGCGCGGACGAAATGCGCCCCCGGCTGCCTGGGGTCGATCGCCAGCGCCGCCCCCGCGCAGGCCAGCGCCTCGTCGTACTCCCCGCGCTCGGAATGGATGATCGCGAGATTGTGCAGGCAGAGCGGATCGGAGGGCGCCAGCGCCACCGCGCGCTTGGCCGCGACCAGCGCCTCGTCGTGCCGCCACAGCGTGCGATAGAGCTCGCAGATGTTGCGCAGGTAGAGCGGCGTGTCGACGCCGTGCCGCAGCGCGCCCTCCATGTACTCGAGCGCCTCCTTGCGCCGCCCCTGGCGGAACACGACGATGCCCATCAGGTGCAGCGAATCCGCCTGCGTCGGATGCGCGTCGAGCACGTGGCGCAGCAGACGCTCCGCCTCCGCGAGCTTGCCGCCGCGCTCATACTCGGCGGCGATCTGGAACACTTCGCCGACCGGGACCGGCGCGGTCAGGGCGCGCGGCGCGGGCTTCGCCGCCTCGCTCACCGGCGCGCCCCCCCTCGGCCAGCGCTCATTCGCTGGAGTATCCGAGCTTTTCCATGGTCGGCGCCAGGATCGGGATCGCCGGCTCCAGCACCGCGCGATAGTGGCGCCAGCGCCCGACGGACCGGTCGTAGAGCTTCTCGGTCACCTGCGCGTAGCTCGCGGTGCGCGCGTAGCGGCGGTTCTCGTGGAAGTCGAGGCAGCCCTGGTGCCAGTCCAGGCCGACGAAGCCGAGCAGCGCGCGGACCGTCGCCTCCTGGTCCGCGATCATGTCCTCGTAGCGGACCGGCAGATATTTCAGACTCATTTCGGTTCGATAATGTTCGACCAGCTCCATCACCCGCACATAGTGCGTCGCCGCGGTCTCCAGCGCGTGACCGCAATAGAAGCCATGGGTGAACAGGTTGGAGATCGCCGAGACCATCACGTCGAGCGGATGGCGGATGACATGGATCAGGGGCGAGGCCGGGAACAGCAGCGCGATCAGGCCGAGATGCGTCTCGTTGAGCGGCATCTTGTCGGTGAACCAGGGCGCGTCGTCGCGGACCACGCCCATCTGGCGCGCGCGCGCGAGGTAGTTGTCGCGCAGGCGGTCGAGCCCGTCGCGCTGGTCGGCCATCCACAGCTCGGCCAGCGCCTCCGGGTAGGCGAGCGGCGAGTTGAGCATGCGCGGCATCATCTGCGTCAGGTCGCTGATCAGCGGCAGCTCGTCGCCGGCGGAGATCATCGGGTGGGCCGACAGCGTCTGTTCGACCAGCGTCGTGCCCGAGCGCGGGAAGCCGAGGATGAACAGCGGCTGCGGCACATCCGCCCGCACCCCCGCGCGCGGCAGCAGCTTGAGCCGGCCCTGGGTGAAGAACCCCTTGAGGCGCGCCAGGAGCTGGTTGGCGTGCTGGTCGAGATATTGCTGGCCGGAAAGCTCGCGGGTGAGCTTCTTGCCTTCGATGAAGGCCTGGCCCGCGGCCGCGTAGTCGCCGAGGCTGTCGAGCAGCCGGCCCTTTTCCAGCAATTCCGCCGGGCCGAGGCGCGTGCCCTCGCGCGTCGAGGCAAGCGCGTCCAGCACCGCCACCGCCTCCGCCGGCTTCTTCTGCCGGCCGAGCACCACCGCGCGCGAGACCTTCATGCCGACATCGTCGGGCGCGACCGCCTCGAGCTTGTCGAGCAGTTCCGCGGCGCGCTCGAAATTGCGGTCCGCCTCCTCCATGCGCGCCCAGCCGAGCAGGGTCTGGCGCACCGTCGGCGCGGCGGCGAGGCTCTCCTCGTAAAGCGCGCGGGATTCCTCCATCCGTCCCTGGTTCTTGAGGTTCCAGGCGAGGTTGGCGAGCAGGATCGCATCGCGCGCGCCGGACAGCTCGAGCGCCCTGCGGTAATGGTATTCGCCGATCTGCGGGCGCTGCGCCTCGGTCAGGATCATGCCCATGAGATTGTGCGACTGCGCGTTCTCGGGCGCGATGCGCACGGCGTTGCGCGCATGCGCCTCCGCCTCCACCAGGTCGCCCTTGTTGAGCAGCAGCAGCGCCAGCTCGTTGGTGGCCGGGAAATTATTGGCGTCGAGGGCCACCAGGCGGCGGGCCAGCGCCTCGGCCGCGGTCCGGTTCCCCTGCGCCTTGCGGATCTCGTAGAGGACGGAGAGCGCGCCCGGCCGGTCCGGCGCCAGCTCCAGCACTTCGAGTGCCAGCTTCTCGGCGGTGTCCGGCGCGCCGTGGCGGTGCGCCTGGATGGCGCGCTCGACCAGGGGGACGAGATGGCGCGAGGCGGCGGCTGGCGGCAGCGAGCCCACCACCATCGAGCAGCAGCGCGCGGCCCTGAGGCCGCTGCCGCAACGGCAGAGTTCCTGGACGGCGACGCTCACGCGAGACCCCCTTGTGTGATGCGGCGCTTATGCCACGCCGGGCGCCGGCGAAAAAGGCGCGCCTCCGCCGGCGCGATCGCGCTCGTGGCGCGTGGTCAGCCCGGGATGATGCCGCGCGCGCGCAGCATCGCGACCACCGCGTCGGCGGCCTGCTCGGGCGTGCGGTTGAGGGTCTCGAGCCGCAGCTCCGGCGCCTCCGGCGGCTCGTAGGGCGCGGAGACGCCGGTGAAGTTGCGGATCTCGCCGGCATAGGCGCGCCGGTAGAGCCCTTTCGGGTCGCGCCGGCTGCATTCGTCGACCGGCGTGTCCACGAAGACCTCGATGAACATGCCGTCCTCGAAGCGCTCGCGCGCCGTCGCCCGGTCCGCGCGGTAGGGCGAGATGAAGCAGGCGAGCACGATCAGCCCCGCCTCGCACATCAGCCGCCCGACCTCCGCCGCGCGGCGGATATTCTCCACCCGGTCGCCCTCGCCGAAGCCGAGGTCACGGTTGAGCCCGGTGCGCAGCGCGTCGCCGTCGAGCAGGAAAACATGCCGCCCCTGGGCGTGCAGGCGCTGCTCGACGAGGTCGGCGATGGTGGATTTGCCGGCGCCGGAAAGCCCGGTGAACCAGACCAGCGCCGGCTGCTGCGCCATCAGCGCCGCGCGGGCGGCGCGATCGACCGCGGTCGCGTGCCGCGTCACCTCCGTCGCCGCCTGCATCTCGGCGACCATGCCGGCGGCAACCGTCGCGCCGTCCTGCCGGTCGATCAGGATGAAGCCCCCGAGGTCGCGGCTGTCGTGGTAGCGCTGCATCGGCACCGGCGCCGTGAGCTGCAGCGAGACGCGCGCGATATCGTTCATCGTCAGCGTGTCCGCGGGAGCGTGCGTCATCGTTTCGGGATCGAGCCGGTCGCGGATGCGCATCACGCTCGCCGGCACCGTCGCCGTGCCGATGCGCAGCAGGTAGGAGCGGCCGGGGAACAGATCCGCCTCGCTGAGCCAGACGAGATCGGCCTCGCAGCGCGCGGCCATCGGCACCGCTTCGCCCGCGCCGATCACCTCGCCGCGGGCGATATCGAGCTGCCGGTCGAAGGCGAGCGTCACTGCCTCGCCGGCCGCCGCCTCGCCGGCCTCGCCTTCCATGCCGATCAGGCGCGCGACCCGGGCCTCCCGGCCGCTGCGCGCGAGGCGGACCGTCTCGCCCACCGCGACCCGCCCGCGCGCGATCGTGCCCTGATAGCCGCGCGTCGCCTCGTCGAGCCGCACCACGCCCTGCACCGGCAGCCGGAACGGGCCCTGCGCGAGCGAGGGGATCGTCACGGTTTCGAGATGACCGAGCAGCGTCGGCCCATGGAACCAGGCGAGGCGCCCGCTCGGCCTGGTGACGTTGTCGCCGAATCGCGCCGAGAGCGGAATGGCGCTGTAGAGCCCGATGCCCAGCGAGTGCGCGAGGGCGGCGAACTCCGTGGCGATGGCGCCGAACCGCGCCTCGTCGAATCCGACGAGGTCCATCTTGTTGACCGCCAGCACCAGGCGCCCGACGCCCATCAGCGCTGCGATCGCGGCGTGCCGGCGCGTCTGCTCCAGCAGGCCCGCGCGCGCATCGACGAGCAGCACCGCGAGGTCCGAGGCGGCGGCGGCGGTCGCCATGTTGCGCGTATACTGAGCATGTCCCGGCGCGTCGGCGACGATGAAGCGCCGGCGCGGCGTGCCGAAATAGCGCCAGGCGACGTCGATGGTGATGCCCTGCGCCCGCTCGTCCTCGAGCCCGTCGAGCAGGAGCGCGAGATCGGGCTCGTCGCCCGTCGTGCCATGCCGCACCGAGAGGGCGGCGACGCGCGCCATATGGTCCTCGAAGATCTGCCCGCTCTCATGCAGCAGCCGGCCGATCAGCGTCGATTTGCCGTCATCGACGCTGCCGCAGGTCATGAAGCGCAGCGTCTCCACACCCGCCTGGCTGGAAAGGAAATCCTGCCGGTCCATCAGCGCCCCGCGCTCCCGCGCCGCTTGTTCAAAAGTATCCCTCGCGCTTCTTGCGTTCCATGCTGTCGGCGGGATCGCGGTCGATCAGCCGCCCGCCGCGCTCGGAGACGCGCGCGGCGAGCGTCTCCGCCACCACCTGCTCCAGCGTCGCCGCCTGCGACAGCACCGCCCCGGTATGCGGCCAGCAGCCGAGCGAGCGGAAGCGCACCACGCGCTCCTCGGCGCGCTCGCCGTCGCGCCAGCCCATGCGCGCGGGGTCGTCGACGACGATCAGCGTGCCGTCGCGCTCGACCACCGGGCGCGGTGCGGCCAGGTAAAGCTCCACCACCGGAATGTTACGCGCGAGGATGTAGTGCCAGATATCCGTCTCGGTCCAGTTCGATAGCGGAAAGACCCGCACCGAGCCGCCGGGCGGCGTGCGCAGGTTCACCAGCTTCCAGAATTCCGGGCGCTGGCGCTTCGGGTCCCAGTCGTGCCCCGCGCCGCGCACCGAGACGATGCGCTCCTTGGCGCGCGAGGCTTCCTCGTCGCGGCGCGCGCCGCCGAAGGCCGCGTCGAACCCGCCCTTCGTCAGCGCCTGCTTCAGCGCCTCGGTCTTCATCGCGTGCGTATAATAGGCGGTGTCGTGCTCGAACGGATTGAGCCGGGCCTCGTTGGTATGCACGATGAGGTCGAGCCCGAGGCGGCGCGCGGTTTCGTCGCGGAACCGGATCATCGCCCCGAATTTCCAGAGCGTGTCGATGTGCAGCACCGGAAACGGGATGCGCGCCGGCGCGAAGGCGCGGCGCACCAGCTCCAGCAGCACCGAGGAATCCTTGCCGATCGAGTAGAGCAGCACCGGCCTCCTGGCTTCGGCCGCGACCTCGCGGATGATGTGCACGCTCTCCGCTTCGAGGCGGGCGAGATGCGCGGGCAGGGCGCGGTCGCCCGCCAGGGTCTCAGCTGCTGGCATGGATGCGCGATATCGTTGCTGTTGTGGAATGGCCGGCGGCGAGCGGGATCAGCACCACGCGCCCGCCATGCGCCTGGACGAAGTCCGCCCCGACCACGGTCTCGACCGTGTAGTCCGAACCCTTGATCAGCACGTCGGGCGCGATGGCGCGGATCAGGCGCTCGGGCGTGTCCTCCTCGAACAGCACGACCAGGTCGGCCGAGGCGATGGAGGCCATCACGGTCGCGCGCGCGGTCTCGGACTGCACCGGCCGGTCGGGTCCCTTGAGCCGCTTCACCGAGGCGTCGGTGTTCAGGCCCACCACCAGCCGGTCGCAGGCGGCGCGCGCGCGCGCCAGCAGGCGGACATGGCCGGGATGGATCAGGTCGAAGCAGCCATTGGTGAAGCCGATCGCGAGCCCCGCCGCGCGCCAGGCGGCGATGCGCGCCAGCGCCGCCGCCTCGTCGGCGATCTTGTCGTCCAGCGCCAGCACCTCGTCGCGATGCAGCACCTCGGCAAGCTCGGCGCGGGTCACCGCCGCGGTGCCGTGATGGGCGACGGCAAGGCCCGCGGCCTCATTGGCCAGCCGCGCCGCGTCGGCCATGCTGGCGCCGGCGGCCAGCGCCAGCGCGAAGGCGGCGACCAGCGTGTCGCCCGCGCCGGAGACGTCCGCGACCTCGCGCGCGCGCGTCGGCACGTGCAGCGCCTCCCCCTCGCGCGGCTGCAGGGTGAGGCCCTTCTCGGAGCGCTTGAGCAGGATCGCCTCGGCGCGCGCCTGGCCGAGCGCCACGCGGCAGGCCCGGGCGGCGGCCGCGTCGTCGCCGGCCGCCAGCCCGGTCGCGCGCGTCACCTCGAGCGCGTTCGGCGCGACCACGGTGGCGCCGGCATAGGCGGCAAAATCCTGCCGCTTGGGATCGACGATGACCGGCACCCCCAACGCCCGCGCCGCGGCGATGGCGCCGGCGATCACGCGGTCGGTCAGCACGCCCTTGGCATAGTCGGAGAGAATCAGCGCCCGCGCCCCGGCCAGCGCCGCCGCGGTCGCCGCCAGCAGCCCGGCCTCCGTCGCGGCATCGACCGGCCCGGCTTCCTCCTCGTCGAGGCGCAGCATCTGCTGGCCGCCGGCGACGAAGCGGGTCTTCACCGTGGTCGGGCGCGGTGCCTCGACCAGGCGCGCCTCGACGCCGGCGAGCGCCGCGCGCAGCCCCGCCGCCGCCTCGTCGCGCCCGACCGCCGCCACCAGCACCGCCTGGCCGCCGAGCGAGGCGACGTTGAGCGCGGCGTTGGCCGCGCCGCCGGCCACCTC
>JAJXSZ010000112.1 GCA_021784255.1 Pseudomonadota bacterium
CGCGCCCTCTCGCGCCGGGCGCGGACATCGTGATCGGGGATGTCACCCTCCCGCAGACACTGGTTGATGCCGTAGACGGTGTCGACGCGATCGTCCTCACCCTCGGCTCGGATGGCCAGGGCAAGGCCGGCGCCGAAACGACCGAGTACGGCGGGGTGCGCAACATCCTCGCCGCGCTGGATGGCCGGCAGGCGCGGATCGTGCTGATGACGGCGATCGGCGTCACGGATCGCGAAGGGCAGTATAACCGCTCCACGCAAGCCCATGACTGGAAGCGCCGCTCGGAACGGCTCGTGCGCGCGAGCGGCCTGCCCTACACGATCGTCCGGCCGGGCTGGTTCGACCACAACGCCCCGGACCAGCATCGCCTGCATCTCCTCCAGGGGGATAGGCGCCATGCTGGCAATTCCAGCGACGGCGTGATCGCCCGGCGCCAGATCGCCGAGGTGCTGGTGAACAGCCTCACCTCTGATGAGGCGATCGCCAAAACCTTCGAACTGGTCGCCGGGCACGGTCCGGCGCAGGACGATTTCGCAGCGCTGTTCGCCGCGCTCGATGCCGATCCGAGGGCCAGCCTCGATGGCGTGCGCGACCTGGCCAACATGCCGCTCGACGCAGAACCGCCGCATGTGCGCGTCGATCTCGACGCAGCGCTGGCGCGTCGGCCCCACTCCCAATCAAACAGTGCGAGATGACAGATGAAATATTCACGACTTGGCAGCTCCGGCCTCAAGGTCAGCCGACTCACGCTCGGCTGCATGAGCTTTGGCACCGGCGGGCGCAACGGGACATGGACCCTCGATGACGCGGCCGCCGAACCGATCTTCCGGCAGGCGCTCGATCTCGGCATCACGTTCTGGGATACGGCCAATGTCTATAGTTCCGGCACGTCGGAAGAGATCGTCGGCCGGGCGATCGCGAAGCTCGCCCGGCGCGACGACATCGTGCTCGCAACCAAGCTGCATTTCCGGATGCATGACGGCCCCGGCGGCTCGGGTCTGTCGCGTAAGGCGGTGATGGAGCAGATCGACGGCTCATTGAAGCGCCTCCGCACCGACTATGTCGATCTCTACCAGATCCATCGTTTCGACCCCAACACGCCGGTCGACGAAACGATGCAGGCGCTGCACGACGTCGTGAAGGCCGGCAAGGTCCGCTACCTCGGCGCCTCCTCGATGTGGGCTTGGCAGTTCTCGAAGATGCAATACGTCGCAAGCCTCAACGGCTGGACGCGCTTCGTGTCGATGCAGCACCAGTACAATCTCGTGCAGCGCGAGGAAGAGCGCGAGATGTTCGGCTTGCTGGCCGACCAGGGCATCGGCTCCCTGCCGTGGAGCCCGCTCGCCGGCGGCCTCGTCACCCGGCCCTGGGGCGACAAGAGCACGGCGCGCGGTGCGGAGAACCCGGTGGTCGATATGTTCGGCCGGCCGCTGTTCCAGGACAGCGACAAGGCGATCGTCGATGCGGTCCAGAAGATCGCCCAGTCGCGCGGCGTCTCGATGGCGACGGTGGCGATGGCCTGGGTGCTGAACAGGCCGGACGTTTCCTCACCGATCATCGGCGCGACCAAGCCGAAACATCTGGCCGACGCCGCCGCCGCGCTCGACCTGAAGCTGAGCGACGAGGAGATCGCCGCACTCGAGCAGCCCTATACGCCACGGCTCCCGACCTACTTCTAACCCCCACTCGCACTCTGGCACCGCGCAAGGAGATCTGGCACCGCGCAAGGAGATTGTGTCATGGACACGCGCATTCTCGGCACCGACCTGGCCGTCTCGGCCCTCGGCTTTGGCTGCATGGGCCTCGACTTCAGCTATGCCCATAAGCTGACGAAGGGAGAAGGCGTCACCCTGATCCGCAAGGCGGTCGATCTCGGCGTCACCTTCTTCGAGATGGCCGACTTCGAGATGGCCGAGATCTATGGCCCCTTCACCCGCGACGGCCTCTGCGACACTATCGGCCGCGGCATCGACACCGTCACCCCAACCGAGTGCGCCGACAACTTCGCCAACGCAGATAAGACCCCAGGAGAAACCGGGTCCGCAGGCCGGCGGGACCGGCGGGGCTTTCGCGCCGGCTCGCGGGGCGGCGCTACCGCGCGGACGCCATCAGCCGGTAGAGGCGCGGCTCCAGCACGACGCGCCAGTAGCCGACGGTGCAGCCGACCGAGTTCGCCGCCTGGTCCAGCGTGCCGCTGCCGGGGATGGCGCGCAGGACCACCTCAGCCGAACCCTTGGCCCCGGCGAGGAATCCCGGGGTCCTGGCGGAACTGGCCCCGACGCCGCCGGAGCGCATCTCGAGGGCCTGGCAGGGGCTGACGGTGTTGGTCTGCCATAGCGGATAGCCATAAGCCCCGGCGATAATCACGGCGAGGATGGCGAATGAGCGTTTCATAAGATACTTCTAATATTTTAGAAGTTCCTTCGCAACTAAAACAATCCGCCTTGTCTCACTCCATGACAAATATTCATTAACCTCGCCGAACTTCAGCCAGCGCGGTTCCGTCGCGTCGCCGCCGGCGCGCGGCACGCCCCCGGTCCAGGCGGCGGCAAAGTCGATGATGCTGTAGTGGTATCGCACCCGCCCCTCGGGGTCGCGGGTGATGCTGTCGGCCTGGCCGGCGAGCAGGAGTTCGCCGACCTCGAGCCCGGTCTCCTCGCGCAGCTCGCGGCGGGCGGCCTGTTCGGCGGTTTCGCCGAGCTTCTGCGCGCCGCCGGGCAGGCTCCAGCTACCCTGCGCTGGCGGGCGGCGGCGGCGGATCGCCAGCACCGCCCCAGGGCGCAGCACCACCACGCCAATGCCGACGATGGGCCGCGCCGGATATTCCCGGGATGCTGGCCTTTCCGGCGCATCCGCTCCGGTCATCGCCCGGTGTAGCTTGCGACGGCCGCGGCCGCGGCGGCGGCTTCCGCCGGCGCGGGGCTGCCGGCTGACGGCGCGCCGGGCAGCGCGGCGGCCTCCATGCTTCGGCTCCCGATCTTGGCCTTGCCCTGGATGGCCTTGCCGTTGGGCGCCTTGCCGTTGGGGGGCACGGTCCGGGGCGTGCCAGTTGCTGGCGCCGTGGTACCCGGTGCCGTGGTACCCGGTGCCGTGGTACCAGGTGCCGTGGTACCAGGTGCCGTGGTACCGGGTGCCGTGGTACCGGGTGCCGTGGTCTTGGGCATCGTGGTTCCGGGCGTTGCCGTGCCATGAACCGTGCCGCTCGGGCCGGCAGAGCCCGGGGCAGCAGAGCCCGGGGCAGCAGAGCCCGGGGCAGCAGAGCCCGGGGCAGCAGAGCCGGGGGCAGCAGAGCCGGGGGCAGCAGAGCCCTGGGAAGTGGGGCCCTTGGGCGTCGTCGCGGCCGGGGCGGTTGCGGCGGCTGGACCGGCCGCGGCGGGCCCGGCGCTGGCCGGCGGGATCGGTGCGGCGCCGGCGGGCGGCGTCGGCGCGAGCTCGGCGAGCGTGGGCACGAGCTGGCGCTCCATCCAGCCGCCGAGGCGGTAGGTCCAGCCACGGAGCCGGGCCGCGAGCGGCGCCGCGCCCTTGCCGCTGGCCTCGAACTGCGCCCAGAGATCGGCGCCGTCGCGGAAGGCGCGCACGGTGATGGCGAGCCCGTCGCTGGTGCGGAACACCGAGCTGCCGACGGGCTTGCCGGGCTCGGTGCTGGCCGGTGCCACGTCCTCCAGCGTCAGCGCCTGCAGCGCGCCGGCGAGGTCGTCGAGCTTGTAGGCATCAAGCGGCGGATGGGTCTTCGGGCTCGCCAGCACCAGCTTGCCGGCCCTGGCGACGAAACGCAGCGTCGTCGCATCGCGGTGCACGGTGACGCTGGCGATGCGATCGCGGGCGATATCGACGATGCCGCGCTGGAGCCAGAGCTGCGGGTCGGCGTCCACCGTGAGCGCGCCCTGGGCGAGCCAGGAGCGGCGATGGCCGGGGCGGCGGATGTAGATCTCGTCGGGCAGTCCGCCGGCGGCGCGCACGCGCTGGTGGCCGACGATCAGCGCGGCGACCAGCTTGCCCCCGGCGTCGAACAGCGACACCCCGGTCGAGGCGCCGCCGGCGGCGGCGGGGTCCTCGACGCCGATGCGGCTGTAGAGCCGGGGGTCCGCGGTGCGCGGCGACACCTGGCGCAGCAGGGTGAGGCCGGACAGCATCGCCCGCAGCTTGTCGGTGCGCACCGGATAGAGCCCGCGCTCCTCCAGGCCCCAGCCTCCGACCCCGGCTCCACCCTGGCCGCCGCCCTGGCTCTGCAGCGGGCGCGGGCGCAGCACGATGGTCTTGCCCGCGCTTTCGATGGCGATGCGCGTGACGGCGGGCAGCTTCGCGGCGAGGCCGGGGAAGACCAGCCGGCCGCGGCCGACCTCGCTGCTCGGCGCGGGGACCGAACCCGGGCCAACGCGCCAGCCGATGAAGGCGACCAGCAGGCCGGCGAGAAAGAGGATCAGGTTGCGGCGTAGGTTGGCGTGCATGTCAGCGCCGGATCGTTGCGGAGTCGTTGCGGGTCATGTGCGCGCCCGGGCCCGCCGGCGCGCGCGTGCGATGCCGAGCCCGACCGCGAGCACGACCAGCAGCAGCGGCACGGCGGCGATGTCGATGAGGCGGATCCTGTCCTCGAGCGACTGGATGTTGCGGCGCAGGTCGAACTGCACCTGGCGCAGCCGCGCGCGCGTCGCGATCATGTCGCGCTCGAGGCCGCCGATCGCCTGGCGCTGCTGCGGCGTGATGACGGCCGTGGCGCCCGTCTCGCCCTGTCCCGTGCGCAGCGCCGTGAGCTGCTTCTGTGCCGCCGCGAGATGCGCCTGCAGGGCCTGCTCGGTCCGGCGGAAACGCGCCTCGGCGAGGCGCTGCATGGCGTCGATGCGGGTGAACGGGCGCACGCTGACGCCGCGCGCGCGCAGGCCGAGCAGCGCGTCGCTGCCGGTGAGCGTGCCGACGAGGTTGGCGACGAAGGCGCCGTTGTCGCTGAACGGCGTGGTCTGGGTCTGGCCGAAGAAATTGCTCGTCTGCACCCAGAAACGGTCCGCCATGATGTCCGAATCGGCGATGACGACGAGCTGCGCCGGCCGTTTCGTCGCGGCGATATAGGCGGGGAAGTCCTGCGGGCGCTGCTGGCCCTTCGCGAGCGGCGGCGGGCCCTTGAAGGCGGAGTGCAGCATGCCCGCGACGCGCGCGGCGATGACGTAGCCGTGGCCGGCGGGCTTGAAGTGGGCAAGGATCTTCACCGGGTCGGCCTGGGCGCCGACGGACTGCGCATCGAGCAGCTCGGATTGGGGCCCGCTGCTGAGCAGCGGCGTGAACCGGATCGGCGCACCGGGGATCTTCGCGATGCTGCCCGGCGAGGCGACCGTGACTTGCTGCAGGTCGGCGGTCGCGGGGTCGGCGTGGTTGATGCCCTTGGTGATGTTGAACCAGGCGACGTAATCGACGGCGCTGACGCGCGAGCCGGGGCCGGCCTGGACCATCCACGCGCCGTCGAGGTCGCCCACGACCTTGTGCGGATCGTAGGCGATGCCCCAGGCGTGCAGCAGCGGCTCGAGGTTGCTCGCGGTGTCGGTCGGCGGCTGGCCGTTGGCGCTGGGCGCCTCGGCCTCGGCCTCGCTCACCGGATCGACCAGCAGCATCAGCCGTCCGCCGCGCATCACGAACTGGTCGATGGCATAGCGCGTGGCCGGCGGCAGGTGTTGCGGATGGACCACCACCAGCACCTTGATGGCGGCGGGGATCACCTCGGCGTTCGTGGCGATGTCGGTGACGTTGAAGCTCTGGCGCAGCAGCGCCACCGACGCCCAGGGCGCGCCGGCGGCGGGATCGTGGGTCATCATCATCAGCCGCGTGTTGCCGTCCACCGGCAGCGGCGACATCAGCCCGATGGTCGGACGGGTCGGGTTGGAGAGCTGGTAGACGAGCCGGGTGAGATCGTATTCGAGGAAGCGCTCGCGGCTCGGTTGCAGGAACGGAATGGTCGCCTCGTCGTCGAGCAGGTCGGTGCCGACGACGCCGAAATAGACCTTGGTGCCGGCCTGGTCGACCGGCACGCCCTGCAGCCCGTAGCCGAGCGCCTGGTCCTCGGTCGGGCTGAACGGCTGCGGATCGAAATTCTCGACCTTGAGCTTGCCGTGCGCCGCCTCGACGTATTGGGCGAGCATCGCGCGCACCCGGTCGGCATAGGCGCCGTAGGCCGGCACCCTGGTGCCGAGCTCGCTCGAGAAGAAGAGCTTGAGGGTGATCGGCTCCTTGAGCCCGGCGAGGATGGCGCGGGTGCCGGGCGAGAGCGTGTAGAGCCCGCCCTGCGTGAGGTCGAGCTGGTGGCCGGCGAGGCGGGTCTCGGCGGCGAGGTTCACGCCGGCGAGGATGCCGAGCACGCCGAGCACGCCCAGCGTTGCGGAAATGAAACGGCGCATGCGTCAGTCCGTCTGCCGTGCCTTGACGAAGAGCGTGTTGAGATAGAGCCAGAAGCCGATGAAGGAGGCGAAGAACAGCAGGTCGCGCGGGTCGATGACGCCGCGCACGAAGCCCTGGAAGCGCGCCACCAGCGAGATGCGCCGCGCCAGCACCGCGAGCCAGGGCAGCGCGGAGGAGAGGAAGGCGCTGACCACGGGATAGGAGGTGGCGGCGAACAGGAAGCAGACCGCGACCGCGCCCACGAAGGCGATGACCTGGTTGCGCGTCAGCGCCGAGATCGCGCCGCCGATGGCGAGGAAGGCGCCGGCGAGCAGCACCGCGCCGAGATAGCCGGCGAGGATCGCGCCGTTGTCGGGCGCGCCGAGATAATTGACGGTGATCACGAAGGGGAAGGTCAGCGCCAGGGCGGCGATGCAGAACGCCCAGGCGGCGAGGAACTTGCCGAGCACCGCCTGCGCCTGGGTCAGCGGCAGGGTGAGCAGCATCTCGATCGTGCCGAGCCGGCGCTCCTCCGCCCACAGGCGCATGGTGATGGCGGGGATGAGCAGGAGGAACACCCAGGGGATGAAGTCGAAGAAGGCGACGAGGTCGGCCTGGTTGCGCGCGAAGAAGCCGCCGAGGTTGAAGGTGAGCAGACCCTGGATCGCCAGGAAGATGACGATGAAGACCACGGCGACCGGGGTCGCGACATAGGCGCCGAGCTCGCGCCTGGCGACGATCAGGACGGCGCGCATCTCAGGCCGCCCGCGCCGGCTGGGCGGTCGCCGCCGTGGCGTGGGTGAGCGCGCGGAAGACGTCGTCGAGCTTGCCGCTGGGGTGCAGTCGCGCGAGCTGCGCAGGCGTCGCGTCGGCGACGATGCGGCCGGCGGCGATGACGATGGCGCGGGTGCAGACCGCGTCCACCTCCTCGAGGATGTGGGTCGAGACGATGATCGCCTTGTGCGGCGCCATGCGCGTGATCAGGGTGCGGACCTCGTGCTTCTGGTTCGGGTCGAGCCCGTCCGTCGGTTCGTCGAGCACCAGCACCGGCGGGTCGTGCAGCAGCGCCTGGGCGAGGCCGACGCGGCGCTTGAATCCTTTCGAGAGCGTTTCGACCGGCTGCAGCCGCACGCCCTCGAGGCCAGTGAGCTCCATGGCAGCGGCGACGCGGGCCGCGCGTTCGCGCCCGCCATAGCCGCGCACGGCGGCGGCGAACGACAGAAATCCGCCGACGCTCATTTCCGGGTAGGTGGGCGCACCCTCGGGCAGGAAGCCGAGCTCGCGCCGGGCAGCGATCGGGTCGCTGCGGACATCGTGGCCGAGGATGCGCGCGCGGCCCTCGCTCGGCTCCATGAAGCCGGCGAGCATGCGCATGGTGGTGGATTTGCCGGCGCCGTTGGGGCCGAGGAACCCGAGCACCTCGCCGCGCCCGACGCTGAAGCTGATGTGATCCACGGCGGTGAAGCCGCCGAAGCGCTTGGTCAGCCCCTCGATCTCGACCAGTGCCGTCACGACTCCCCCGCTGCGAGGCGCGTTGCCGCCCCGGGTGGTATCAGCCGAGACGGGGTTTGCAAGCCCCGTGTGGGCCCGCTTTGCCGGAGTTTAACCGGCGAGCAAGGCGCGCATGCCGCGGTCGCGGCCGAAGCAGCGCAGCAGCAGGCGGGCGGCCTGGCCGCGCGGCGAGGCGAGGTGCGGGTCGCGATGCAGCAACAGGGCGGCGTCCCTGGCGGCGGTGGCGAGGCCGGCGGCGTCGGCGACGGGGTCGGCGATGCGAAACCCGGGCAGGCCGGACTGGCGGGTGCCGAGCGCGTCGCCGCCGCCGCGTTCGAGAAAATCCGCCTCGGCGATGCGGAATCCGTCATCGGTGGCACGCAGCATGGCGAGGCGGCGGCGGGCCGCGCCGGTCGTGTCGTCGGCGTGCAGCAGCAAGCAGAAGCTCTGCGCCGCGCCGCGCCCGACCCGCCCGCGCAACTGGTGCAACTGGGCGAGGCCGAAGCGCTCGGCGTGCTCGACCACCATCACCGAGGCCGCCGGCACGTCCACGCCGACCTCGATCACGGTGGTGGCCACCAGCAGGCGGATCGCGCCCTGCACGAAGGCGTCCAGCATCGCCGCGCGCGCCTCGGGCGGCTGGCGGCCGTGGGCGAGGCCGACCTGGGCGCCGAAGCGCTCGTGCAGCATGGCGTGGCGCGCCTCCGCCGCGGCGAGGTCCACGAGCTCGCTCTCGGCCACCAGCGGGCAGACCCAGTAGACGCGCGCGCCCTCGGCGAGCTTGCGCCCGACCGCCTCGACGACGCGCGGCAGGGTGGCGAGTGCGTGCAGGGAGGTGGCGATCGGCTTGCGTCCGGCGGGGCGGCCGACCAGGCGCGAGACCGCCATCTCGCCCCATTGGGTGAGCAGCAGCGTGCGCGGGATCGGCGTCGCGGTCATCACCAGCAGGTCGGTGGCGTTGCCCTTCTGCGAAAGCCCGGCGCGCTGGCGCACCCCGAAGCGGTGCTGCTCGTCGACCACCGCCAGGGCGAGGTCGTGGAAGGCGACGCCCTCCTGCACCAGGGCATGGGTGCCGACGACGAGGCGGATCGAGCCGTCGGCGAGCCCGCCGAGGACGCGGCGACGCTCGGCCTGCGGGGTGGCGCCGGTGAGCAGCGCGACCTCGACCGGCATGAAGCGGGCGAGGGTCGCGTGATGCTGGCGGGCGAGCAGCTCCGTCGGCGCCATCATC
>JAJXSZ010000113.1 GCA_021784255.1 Pseudomonadota bacterium
GGTGGCGGCGTGCTGGCGGGCTGGATGCTGGCGCGCGTCGTGCTGGTGCGGCTGGGCGGGGCGCTGGCTTTTCTCGGCGGCGCGGCGATCAAGGCGGTGCTGGTCACCCGCGCCGGCTATACGGGAAAACTCGTGCTGCCGGCGGTGCCGGTGCGCGGCGGAGGCGGGCCTGCCCGCCGGGCCGCTGCGCGCTGAGCCGCGTTCAGGGCGCGGGGCTTCGCGCCAGCGCGGCGGCGGCGCTGCGCATCCCGGCATCCCACGGGCGGCGCGCGATCAGCTTGAGCATGGTGGTGAGGCTGATCGAGCGCAGCGTCGCCGCGGTCTGGTCGTCGATCTCGTGCAGCACGAAATAAAGGCCCTGGGCGATTTCCTGGCGCGCCTCGGCGGCGGAGAGGTCGCTGCCGGCGCTGGTATCCTCGAACAGCCGCACCACGTCCATCAGCGTCAGCCGCTTGGCGTTGCCGGCGAAACGATAGCCGCCGCCGACGCCGCGCACCGCCGCCACCAGCCCGGCGCGGCCGAGGTCGCGCAGCACCTTCGCCAGGTGGTGGGTGGAGATGCCGTATTTCTCGGCGATTTCCACCGCCGTCATCTGCCGCCCGGGGTCGGCGGCCAGTTCGAGGACGGCGTAGAGGGCAAAGGCGGTGGCTTTCTGCAGTCGCATGGCGCGCGCGTCCTCTCAGTCGAGGCGGGATTCGAGCTGGATGAACGGCCCGGCCGTCATCCCCTGGCTGCGGAAGAAGGCGTGGATCACGGTGTCCTCGCGCGCCAGCATGGTGCGCACGCGGTCGACGCCGGCGGCGCGGAACGCCTCGCACAGCGCCGCGAACAGCCGCGAGCCGAGCCCGGCCTGGCGCGAGCCCGGGCGCACCTGCACGGCAAACACCCAGCCGCAGGGCGGCGAGCCGAACTCCCAGGCGCGCACCTCGCCGGCCACGAAGCCGAGCAGCCGCGCCTCGTCCGCGGCGACGAGGAAGAAGCCGTTGCGGGCGCAGCGCTGGAACATCTCGTGCCAGTATTCGGGCTTGGCGAGGCCGGTGGTCTCGCTGTCGAGCGCGATGACAGGGGCGAGATCGCTCGCCCTGGCCGGCCTGATCGCTGCCTCGACGGTGCTGCGTTGCCGTGGCGTCCTTGCCATGCGAGCTTTCCTTGGCCCGGGCACGCGCCGGGCGCTATCATGGTATTGAAGCACCGTTTTGCCGCGATGCCCAGCCCGGCCGAAGCAAGGAGCCCCGGATGCAGGACCATACCGTAACGATCACGCCGGGCGAGGACGGGGCGGCGAGCCAGATCGCCTTCGCGCCGCGGTTCAACGCCGCCATCGCCTTCGTCGATCGCCATCTCGCCGAGGGGCGCGCGGCCAAGGTCGCGATCCGCACCGCCGCCGGCGACGTGACCTATGCCGAGCTGGCCCAGCAGGTGGCGCGCTGCGGCAACGCGCTGCGGGCGCTCGGCGTCCCGCCGGGCGGGCGGGTGCTGCTGGCCGTGCTCGACCGGCCCGAATTCTTCTACCTGTTCTGGGGCGCGATCAAGGCGGGGATGGTGGCGGTGCCGCTGAACACGCTGCTGCGCGCCGCGGATTATCGTTACATGATCGCCGATTCCGAGGCGGCGCTGGTGGTCTATTCGCCCGAGCTCGCCGCCGAGCTCGAACCCGCGATCGCCGAGGCGCGCCCGAAGCTGGCGCTGACCACCGAGGCGCTGGCGCCGCTGCTGGCCGCGGCCTCGCCCGACCTCGCGCCGGCGCCGAGCGGCCCGCTCGACGACGCCTTCTGGCTCTACACCTCGGGCTCGACCGGGCGGCCGAAGGGCGCGGTGCACCGCCAGCGCGACCTGGTGGTCAGCGCGCAGCATTACGGCGTCGAAACGCTCGGCGTGCGCGAGGACGACGTGTTCTATTCGGCGGCGAAACTGTTCTTCGCCTACGGGCTCGGCAACGCGATGGGCTTTCCGCTCTGGGTCGGGGGGACGGCGGTGCTGGTGGCGGAGCGGCCGACGCCGGAATCGACCTTCGCCGCGATCCGCCGCTTCCGCCCGACGCTGTTCTTCGGCGTGCCGACGCTGTTCGCGCGCCAGATCGCGGAGTTCGCCGCCCTCGCACCCGACCTCTCCTCGCTGCGCCGCTGCGCCTCCGCCGGCGAGGCGCTGCCGGCGCATCTCTACAGCACCTGGCACGAACTCACCGGGCTCGAGATCCTCGACGGCATCGGCTCGACCGAGGCGGCGCACATGTACATCTCCAACCGGCCGGGCGAGGTGGTGGCGGGCAGCTCGGGCCGCCCGGTGCCGGGCTACCGGGCGAAGATCGTCGACGAGGCGGGCGCGGAGCTGCCGGTGGGCGAGGCGGGCCGGCTGATGCTGGCCGGCGACTCGATCGCGCGGTGCTACTGGCGCAACCCGAAGCCGACCCTGGTCGATGGCTGGCTCGACACCGGCGACACCTATCGCGTCGATGCCGACGGCATCTTCACCTACAGCGGGCGCAGCGACGACATGCTGAAAGTGGGCGGGATCTGGTGCTCGCCGGTCGAGATCGAGGCGGCGCTGATCGAGCATCCGGCGGTGCTGGAGGCGGCGGTGGTCGGGCGGGCGGATGGCGACGGGCTGATCAAGCCGGAAGCCTGGGTGGTGCCGAAGGACCCGGCGGCAGAGGCGGCGGCGCTCGCCGAGGCGCTGGTTCGCCATTGCAAGTCACGGCTGGCGCCGTACAAATATCCGCGCTGGGTCCGCATCGTCGAGGACCTGCCCAAGACCGCAACCGGAAAGATCCAGCGCTTCCGGCTGCGCGACGGCGAGGCGCCGCCGGCCTGACGATGCGCCAAACGCACGAGCGAGACCGCAACGACAAGGAAGGATGGCTGCGAGAAGACCGCTAGAAAGAGCCCGGACTGCAAGGGCCGTCATGAAAGGGAACGTTACATGAGCGACAGGAACGCCTCTCCCGGCATATTGCTGGCGCGTATCGACCGCATCCCTGTCTGGGCGCTGCCCAGCCTGTTCGCGGGGATCATCGGCATCGGCTTTCTCTTCACTTTCTACGATATCTTCGACATCAACGTCTCCTTCATCCAGACCTGCATGGTGCTGGTGAAGGGCTGCACGCCGCCTTCCTCGGCGGCCTATATCGGCCTGCCGGTGCTGCTCAATCTCGCCGGCTACGTGGTCGGAACGCTGATCTTCTCCCCGCTCGCCGACCGCGCCGGGCGGCGCGACCTGCTGCTGGTGACGATGCTGGTGACCGGCATCGGCTCGGCGCTGACGGCGCTGGTGGACAGCTACACCTGGTTCATCGTGGCGCGCGTCATCACCGGCATCGGCATCGGCGCCGACCTCGCGATCGTCAACACCTATATCGGCGAGATGGCGCCGCGCGGCGCGCGCGCGCGCTACACCTCGATGATCTTCGTCTTCTCCGCGCTCGGCGCGGTGCTCGGCATCTGGCTCGGGCTGTGGCTGACGACGCCGGCAACCCCGCTGCCGCTCGGCCTGCCGTTCGCGCTGGCCTCGGAACATTTCGACTACGGCTGGCGGATCATGTACCTGATCGGCGGCGCGCTGGCGCTGGTCGGGGTCATGCTGCGCTTCCAGCTGCCGGAGTCGCCGCGCTGGCTGATCAGCCGCGGCCGGCTCGCCGAGGCGGACGCGGTGATCGGGCAGATGGAGGCGCGCGCGCACGCGATCTCGCCGCTGCCGCCGGTGGCCGAGCCGGTGGCGCCGGCGCCGCCGGCCGACGAGCGGATGCCGTTCGCCGCGATCTTCCACAACCCGATCTACCGGCGGCGCACGCTGATGCTGCTGGCGATGTGGTTCCTGGCCTACATCACCGTCTATTCCTTCGCCGCCGGCTTCACGACGCTGCTGGCCGCCCTGCACTATCCGCCGCCGGAGGCGGGGCTGATCACCGCGATGGGCACGTTCGGCTTCGTGCTCTGCGCGCTGGTCGCCTATGGCTGGGGCGAGCGGATGGAGCGCAAGACCTGGGTGCCGCTGGCCGCCGCGATCACGCTGGTGGGCGGCGTGCTGGTGGCCCTCGGCGGGCAGGCGTTCTGGATCGGCGTGCTCGGCTCGATCGTCGTGTTCTTCGGCTTCAATGTCTGGATCCCGATCGCCTATGCGTGGTCGGTGGAGAACTACCCGACGCGCGCGCGCACCACCGGCTTCGCGCTCGTCGATGGCATCGGCCATCTCGGCGGCGGCGTCGGGCTGATTCTGATCGCGCCGCTGATCCCGCAGATGAGCGTGCTCGGCGCGATGCTGCTGATCGTGAGCTTCCTGGTGCTGGCCGCGATCATCGCGCAGTTCGGACTGGCGACGCGCGACCGCCTGCTCGACGACATCTCGCCTTAGCCGCGGCGACGTTGCGCCCCTGCCTTGATCCAGATCAAGGCAGGGGCGGCACCGGCCGCTAAAACCGCATCGTTATACCGGAATACCGTCATACCGAACGATCGTCATACCGAAAGACGGAGGCGAGCGATGCCGATGCCGCCCGAACCGATGCGTCACTTCCAGCTCAACGGGCGGGACTGCGCGGTGCCGGCGGCGGACCACGCGCTGCTGCTCGAGACACTGCGCGAGACGCTCGGCCTCACCGGAACCAAGCAGGGCTGCGACGGCGGCGAGTGCGGCGCCTGCACCGTGCTGATCGACGGCGTGGCGCGGCTCGCCTGCCTCACCCGCACCGGCGAGTGCGAGGGGCGGACGGTCGAGACCATCGAGGGGCAAGGTGTCGCAGGGCGCCTCGGCCGGCTGCAGCGCGCCTTTCACGAGAAGCTCGGCGCGCAGTGCGGCTATTGCACACCCGGAATGATCATGGCGGCCGAGGGGCTGCTGCGCCGCAACCGAAGCCCCGACGAGGCGGCGATCCGCGCGGCACTGGCCGGCAATCTCTGCCGCTGCACCGGCTATGTGAAGATCATCGAGGCGGTGCTCGCCGCCGCGGCGGACGGCTGATGCGCAACGAGCGCACCGTCGTCGGCCGCCCGACGCCGCTGATCGACGGCATCGAGAAGGTGCGCGGCGAGGCACGCTACACCGAGGATCTGCCGGCGGCGAACGCGCTGGTCGGGCGGATCCTGCGCAGCCCCGTCGCGCATGGGCGCATCGTCGCGGTCCATACCGGGCGGGCCCGCGCGCTGGCCGGCGTGCGCGCCGTCGTCACCGGCGAGGATTGTCCGCACGGCTATGGCGTGCTGCCGATCGCGATGAACGAGTTTCCGCTGGCGCGCGGGCGGGTGCGCTATCGCGGCGAGCCGGTGGCGGCGGTGGCGGCGCAGGACGCGGCGACGGCCGCGGCGGCGCTCGAGCTGATCGAACTCGAGATCGAGGAACTGCCGGCCTATTTCACCGCCGAGGCGGCGCGCGCCGCGGACGCGGTGGCGCTGCACGACGACCGGCCAGGCAACATCGAGCGCGAGGTGCACCACGAATTCGGCGACCCCGCCGCCGGCTTTGCCGCCGCCGACCTGGTGCGCGAGGGGGTCTATCGCTGTGCCGAGGTGGCGCATGGGCAGATGGAGCGCAACGCCGCCCACGCCGCCTTCGACCCCGAGCGGACGCAGCTCACGCTGTGGTCCACGACGCAGGTGCCCTACTACGTGCACATGATGCTGGCGCGCACGCTCGGGCTCGAGGCGAGCCGCATCCGCGTCATCAAGCCGTTCGTCGGCGGCGGCTTCGGCGCGCGCGTCGAGGTGCTGAACTTCGAGCTGATCGCCGCCCTGCTGGCGCGCGCGGCGGGCGGGACGGTGCGGCTCGCGCTGTCGCGCGAGGAAAGCTTCCTCACCCATCGCGGCCGGCCGCAGACCGAGGTCCGCCTGCGGCTCGGCATGGCGCGCGACGGGCGGCTGACCGCGTGCGCGGCCGAGGTGGTGCAGCGCGGCGGCGCCTTCGCCGGCTACGGGGTGGTGACGATCCTCTATGCCGGGGCGCTGCTGCAGGGGCTCTACGCGCTGCCGGCGCTGCGCTATGACGGCTGGCGCGTCTATGCCAACCTGCCGCCCTGCGGGGCGATGCGCGGGCACGGCACGGTCGATGTCCGTTTTGCCTTCGAATCGTTGCTGGATACGATGGCGGCCGAGCTCGGGCTCGACCCGTTCGCGGTGCGCCGCGCCAACCTGCTCGCCGCCCCGACCCAGACGATGAACGGGCTGCGGGTCGAGAGCTACGGACTCGCCGAATGCCTCGAGCGGGTGGAGCGCGCCTCGGGCTGGCGCGAGCGGCGCGGCCGGCTCGGGCCGGGGCGCGGGCTCGGCATGGCCTGCTCGCATTACGTGAGCGGCGCCGCCAAGCCGATCCACTGGACCGGCGAGCCGCATGCGGTGGTGCATCTGCGCCTCGATTTCGACGGCGGCATCACGCTGCTCACCGGGGCGGCCGATATCGGCCAGGGCTCGAGCACGGTGCTGGCGCAGGCGGCGGCCGAGGTGCTCGGCGTGCATCTCGACCGGATCCGCGTGATCGCTGCCGACAGCGCGCTGACGCCCAAGGACAACGGCTCCTATTCCTCGCGCGTCACCTTCATGGTCGGCAACGCCAGCATCGACGCGGCGCGCCAGCTCCGCGCCAAGCTGGTGGCGGCGGCGGCGGCACGGCTCGGCGTCGCGGAGACGGAAATCGAGGCTGAAGCGGAACAGTTCCGCCATGTCAACGACGGGCGCACGCTCTCCTTCGCCGAGGCGGCGCAGGCCGCACTCGCGCGCGAGGCCGGCGCGCTCACCGTCAAGGGCAGCTTCACCTGCCCGGTCGAGTTCCAGGGCGGCGGGCATCGCGGCGGCGCGGTCGGCGCGACGATGGGCTTCAGCTACGCCGCACAGGTCGTCGAGGTCGCGGTGGACGAGGCGACCGGCGCGGTCGCCGTCGAGCAGGTCTGGGTGGCGCAGGATTGCGGTTTCGCGATCAATCCGCTGGCGGTCGAGGGGCAGATCCAGGGCGCGGTGTGGATGGGCATGGGGCAGGCGCTGGGCGAGGAGACGCGCTACGACGAGGGCCTGGCGATGCACGCCTCCTTCCTCGACTACCGGGTGCCGACGATCATGGATTCGCCGCCGGTCGCGGTGCAGATCGTGGAGAGCATCGATCCCAACGGCCCGTTCGGCGCCAAGGAGGCGAGCGAAGGCGCGCTCGCCTCGTTCCCGCCGGCGTTCGCCGCCGCCATCGCCGATGCGATCGGCCTGCGCCTCGACGAGCTGCCGGTGACGCCGGACCGCCTGACCGAAGCGCTTGCGCAACGAAAACGCGCCGAGCGCCTGGCGCGCAGCCGCGAGAGGGCGGCGTGATGGAACCGCTGGCGCCGTTCAGCGTCGTCGCGCCCACGAGCCTGGCAGCAGCACTCGCGGCGCTGGCCGAGCCCGAGGCGCGGCTGGTCGCGGGCGGCACCGACCTGATGGTCAATCTGCGCCACGGCATCGGCGCGCCGCGGACCCTGGTCGATGCGCGCGGGGTGGCGGAGCTGCGGGGCATCGCGGCGCAGGGGGGCGGGCTCGCGATCGGGGCCGCGGTCACGCTGGCGGAGCTGGCCGAGGATGCGCGCGTCGGCGGGCGCTGGCCGGCGCTCGCCGAGGCGGCACGGCTGGTGGCGGCGCCGGCACATCGCGCGGCGGCGACCGTCGGCGGCAATCTCTGCCTCGACACCCGCTGCACCTTCTACAACCGCAGCGCCTGGTGGCGCGCCGCCAACGGGTTCTGTCTCAAGCATCGAGGCAGCGTCTGCCATGTCGCGCCGACCGGCAATCGCTGCCACGCCGCGTTCAGCGGCGACCTCGCCGCCCCGCTGCTGGCCTATGGCGCGACGGTGGAGATCGCCGGGCCGGCGGGCGCGCGCCGCCAGCCGCTCGGCGCACTCTACCGCGAGGATGGCGCCGCGCACCTGACCCTCGCGGCCGGCGAGATCGTAACGTCAGTGCAACTTCCGCCGCAGCCGCTGCCGGCGCGCTACGCCAAGGCGCGGGCGCGCCAGGCGATCGACTTTCCGCTCGCCGGCGTGGCGGTGGCGCTCGGCATGGCGGCGGGCAAGGTGGCGGCGCTGCGCGTGGCGCTGACCGGCACCAACGCCAGCCCGTTCCTGCTCGCCGGCGTCGAGGCGCTGACCGGCGCGGTGCCGGACGCGGCGTGGCGCGAGCAACTGGGCAAGCTGGTGCAGAAACAGGTGACGCCGATGCGCACCACGCTGCTCGCGGCACAGTATCGGCGCCGGGCCGCCGCGGCGCTGGCGATGCGGCTGGCGGCGGGGCTTGCGGGAGAGGCATGACGATGGCGCAGACACACATCGCCCGCGCGCTGCACGACGAGCACATGGCCACGCTCGCGCTGCTGGCGCGGCTCGAATCGCTGCTCGGCCAGCACCCGCCGGCCGAGCCGCCCGAGGCGGCGGCGCCGGCGGTCGCAGCCCTGCTCGACGACTTCGCCGCCGCGGTCGGGCGCGAGGTCGCAACTCATTTCGCCTTCGAGGAGAGGGCGCTGTTTCCGCTTCTCGACGAACCCGAAATGACCGGGCAGCTCATCGCCGAGCACGCGGCGCTGCTGGCGGCGGCGCGCCGGCTCGCGCTGGCCGCGGGCGAGGCGCGGGCGCACGGGTTCGAGGCGGCGTCGTGGCGCACCTTCCATGCGACGGCGGGCGGGCTGTGCAGCGCGCTCACGGCGCATATCGAGAAGGAGGAGATGGGGCTGCTGGCGGCGCTGGACGCGACGCTCGACGCCGAGACCGATGCCAGCCTGGCGATCGACTACGCGGCGGAGCACTGAGGAAAAACCATGAACACCACAGCAACAATCGGGTTGCGGCCGTTGCGGGCCACGGATGGCGAGGCGGTGGCGGCGATCGACCGCGCGCTCTCGGGCCGGCCGCGCGGCGCGTTCTTCGCCCGTCGCCTGGCCCAGCTCGCGCGCGAGCCCGCTTCCTTCGCCGCCTTCGCCGCCGAGCGTGACGGCGCGCTCGCGGGTTTCGTGCT
>JAJXSZ010000114.1 GCA_021784255.1 Pseudomonadota bacterium
GCCGCCGTCCCGGCCGCGCCCGCAGGCGTGGCCGCGTCGCCGGGCGCCTGGGTGGCTGGGCTGATGGCGGGCGCGATGGCTGGCGGGATGGCTGGGGCCAGGGACGTGGACCGGCTGGCATCGGCGATCGCCGCAAGATGGGCGGGAACATCGGCGACGCGCGGCGCCGGCGCAGGGGCCCCGCCGCCATGCCACCAGATCGCGTAGCCGCCGATGGCGATCACCAGGCCGACCACGACGATAGCGCCGGCAGGGATGCCGCGTTCCGGAAGTGGCGCTGGGAATTGCAGTTCCTGGCGCTCGTTGACCTCCGCTGCCTCGCGGCGGAAGCGGCGGACAATTTCTTCAGGATCGAGGCCGAGCACGCTGGCATAGGAGCGCATGAAGGCGACGGCATAGGCATTGCCTGGCAGGAGGCCGATGCGGCCTTCCTCCAGCGCATCGAGATACGCCGGCCGGATGCGCAGATGTGCGGCGAGCTGCGGCAGGGTCCAGCCGGCCAGCTCGCGGGCCGCGCGCAGATCGGCCCCGACGCCGGCCGCGGTGGGCGGAACGGGGTCCGCCGCGGACATGTTGAGGCCCCACTGCGAACGGGGAGGGCGGCGATGGTGCAGCAAGGCAAAACTCGCAGGCTGGTGGAACGATTGCTTTCCGTGACGACGTGCCGGTGCCGTTGGTGCGGCGTGCACGAGCGGGTTCTAGCCGTCGCGCGGGACGATGCCAAATTCGGGCTGCCATGCGCGAGATGAATTTTACGTTGGATCGCCCCCGCCGCACGATTTGACGCGGCCTTGACGTGCGCGTCGATTTTTAGAAGCGGATATTTTCGTGAGCCCATGCCTCGAGCGGCTCGCGCAGGCTCGCGGCGCCGTCGTCGGCGCCGAGCAGCGCATCGAGAAAGGTGCGCAGCTTGCCGAGATCGGTGGCGGCCAGCGCCGCCTTCACGGCGAGCAGGCTCGCCGCCTGCATCGACAGTGTCTCGAAGCCGAGGGCGGCGAGCACCATCGCTTCCAGCGGCCGGCCGGCGTCCTCGCCGCAGACGGAAAGCGGCACGCCGGCGGCGCGCGCGCGTTCGATCAGCTGGACGAACATGCCGAGCACCGGCGGGGAGAGCAGATCGTAGCGGGTGGCCAGAGCCGGCGTCGCGCGGTCGGCGGCGAACAGGAATTGCAGCAGGTCGTTGGTGCCGACGGAAAGGAAATCGACCTCGTGCAGCAACGGGCCGAGCTGCCAGAGCAGGGAGGGCACTTCCAGCATGGCGCCGATGGCAAGACTCGCCGGCGCCGGGCGCACGCGGGCGGCCTCGGCCCGGACCAGGGCACGGGCGGCGCGGAACTCCGCGACGGTGGCGACCATCGGGAACATGATGGCGAGCCTGCGGCCGCCGGCGCCGAGCAGCAGCGCGCGTGCCTGACGGCGCAGCAGGGCCGGGCGGTCGAGCCCGAGGCGCAGCGAGCGCCAGCCCATCGCCGGGTTCTGCTCCGGCGGATGCGCAAGGCCGGGCAGCGCCTTGTCGGCGCCGAGATCGAGGGTGCGAAACACCACCGGGCGGCTGCCGGCGGCGTCCAGCACCCGGGCATAGAACGTCGCCTGCTCCGGCACGTCGGTCACCGCACCGCGGGCAAGCATCGCAATCTCGGTGCGGAACAGGCCGATACCGTCGGCCCCGACCGCATCCAGCCGGTCGAGTTCCAGGGCCAGGCCGACATTGAGCATCAGCGAGAGATGCTTGCCGTCCAGCGACAGTGCCGGGCGGTCGCGCATCACCGCGTGCGCGGCGAGGCGGGTCTCGCGAGCCTCGAGCGCGCGGGCAAATGCCTGGCGGAGCTCTGCCTCCGGCCGCAGCACGGCCTGGCCCTCGTCGGCGTCCAGCAGGATCTCATCGCCCGGGGTCGCCGCCTCGACGATGCCCTCGGCGCCCGCGACCATCGGCAGGCCGAGCGCGCGGGCGAGGATGGCGGCGTGGCTGGAGGCGCTGCCTTCCTCGAGCACGACGCCGATGATGCCTCGGGCATGCCAGTCGAGCAGTTCCGCCGGCCCGAGGCGGCGGGCGAGGAGGACGGCGCCGGGGGCCGGGCCGTGTGCCGCCTCGCCGCCAAGGGCGGTCAGCAGGCGCTGGGCCATATCCTCCACATCCGCCAGCCGCTCGCGCAGGTAGGGGTTGGCGATCCGGCGCATGCGCTCGCGCAGCTCGGAGGCGGCGCGGTGGACTGCCGCTTCCGCCGTGAGGCCGGAGGCGATCGCGGCTTCGGCCCGGCGCAGCCAGCCACCGTCGGCGGCGGCCAGGCGGTAGGCCTCCATCACCTCGAGCGACGCGGCCAGCTCCGGGTTCTGCGCCTGCGGGATGGGGCCGAAGCTGCTGTCGAGGAGGGCATCGAGCCCCTGGCGCATGGCCGCGATGGCGTCGCGCAGCCGGACCAGCTCGGCTTGCGGGTCCGCCGCCAGCGTGATGGCGGGCGGGGCGGCCGGCCCGTGCAGCGCCGCCGGCCCGAGCGCGAGACCGGCCGCGAGCGGCGTGGCGGTGAAGGCGTTGGGCAGGGTTGCCGGAAATTCCGATGCACTCTCCAGGCCGGCCGCGACCATCTCCGCGAGCAGCATGGCGACGGTTTCGAGGTCCTCCACCTCGCCGGGCTCATAGCGGCGGGGATTGCGGTTCTGCACCGCGATCACGCCGAGCATGCGCCCGGCGCGGCGCAGCGGCACCGCGAGCATGGATGCGAAAAGATCCTCCCCGGTCTCGCCGCGGTAAGCAAAGGCCGGGTGATTCTGCGCGTCCGGCAGGTTGAGCGCCTCGCCGGTGGCGGCGACCAGCCCGACGATGCCCTCGCCGACGCGCAGCCTGGTCTGTCCGACCGCTTCCTGGCGCAGGCCTTCGGTGGCGGCAAGCTCCAGCACCTCGCCCGGGCGCAGGACATAGATCGAGCAGACCTCGGTGACGAGCTCGGCGGCGACCAGCCGGACCAAATCCCCGAGCGGCGCCGGGCCGTGTGCCGCCAGCGCGCGCAGGCGGGTCAGCAGGCGGCGGGGGGCGGGCGGGACGGACATGGTGCGGGGTCAATAACCGAGTGCGCGGCGTGGGCGGAAGTGCATGGAATATCCGTGATGTAGGCCGTGGTGTTTCAGGGCGCAAACAAGAGTGAACGCGAACGGCTTTGACATTGCGGGTGAACGGCGGTTAGGCGGGATATATGACAGCGACCGCGATCATCCTGGCTGCTGGCATGGGCACGCGAATGAAATCCGCGCGGCCCAAGGTGCTGCACGGCATCGCCGGCCGACCGATGCTGCGCCACCTGATCGCGGCATGCGAGGCCGCGTTCGAGCGCATCGTGGTGGTGACGGGCCCCGGGATGGAGGCCGTGGCCGAGGCGGCGCGGCCGCATGCATGCGTGGTCCAGCAGGAGCGGCTGGGCACCGCGCACGCCGCGCTGCAGGCGGCGGACCTGTTTGGCACGGGCGACGTCGCGGTGCTCTATGGCGACAACCCGCTGATCGGGGCGGCGACGCTGCGGCGCCTGCGCGAGCGTTTGGCGCAAGGCGACGCCGGGCTGGTGCTGCTGGCGACGCGCCCGGACGATCCCGGCCGTTACGGGCGGGTGCTGGCCCGCGACGGCGATGTCGAACGGATCGTCGAATGGGCCGACGCCAGTGCCGCGGAGCGCACCGAGACGCTGTGCAACGCCGGCGTGTTCGTGGCGGCGGCCGGCCGGATGCGGGCCTGGCTCGAAGCGGTGCGCGCCGATAACGCCAAGCGCGAGTATTATCTGACCGACATCGTGGCCGGGGCGCGGGCCGAGGCGGTGCGCGTGGCCGCCGTGGAGGCGCCGTTCGCGGAATGCCGTGGGGTCAACTCGCGTCTGGAACTCGCCGAGGCGGAGGCGAGCGTGCAGCGGGCGCTGCGGCTCGCGGCGATGGAGGGCGGGGCGAGCCTGATCGGCCCGGAGACGGTTTTCCTGGCCGCCGATACGGTGCTGGAACCCGATACGGTGGTCGGGCCCTACGTGGTTTTCGGCCCCGGCGTGACCGTGCGCACGGGGGCCGTGGTGCGGGCGCATTCGCATCTCGAAGGCTGCGAGGTGGGCGCTGAGGCGGTCGTCGGCCCGTTCGCGCGGCTGCGGCCCGGGACGGTGCTGGGCAAGGGCGCGCATGTCGGCAATTTCGTGGAGCTGAAGGCGGCCAGCCTGGGCGCCGGGGCGAAGGCCAATCACCTCGCCTATATCGGCGATGCCACGGTGGGAGCGCGCAGCAATATCGGCGCGGGAACCATCACCTGCAACTACGACGGCGTGGACAAGCACCGTACCACGATCGGCGCGGATGTCTTCGTTGGCTCGGATTCGGTCCTGGTGGCGCCGTTGGCGCTGGGTGACGGAGCCTTCGTCGCGGCCGGCAGCACCATCACCGAGGACGTGCCCGAGCGGGCGATGGCGCTGGGTCGCGCGCGCCAGGTGACCAAGCCCGGGCGCGCCCCGGACCTGCGGGCGCGCCAGGCGGCGAAACTGAAAAAGGACTGATGCGATGTGCGGTATCGTCGGGATGATCGGCAACCGCGAGGCGGCGCCAGTGCTGCTCGAGGCGCTGCGGCGGCTCGAATATCGCGGCTACGACAGCGCCGGCATCGCCACCCTGGTGAACGGGCATATCGAGCGTCGGCGGGCGCCGGGCAAGCTCGGCCAGCTCGCCGAGGCGCTGCAGGTGCGCCCGCTGCCCGGCAGCACCGGGATCGGGCATACGCGCTGGGCAACGCATGGTGCACCGACGGAATGCAACGCGCATCCGCACGGCACGGCGCTCGTCTCCGTCGTCCATAACGGGATCATCGAGAACCACGCGGAGCTGCGCGCGGAGCTGGAGGCGGCCGGGCAGGAATTCTCCTCGGAGACCGACACCGAGACCGTGGCCCAGCTTGTCGATTTGAATCTGAAACGAGGCATGCAGCCGGTCGAGGCGGCCGGGACGGCCTTCAAGCGGCTGCACGGTGCCTATGCTCTGGCCATGGTCTTCGCCGGGCACTCCGAGCTGATGATCGGTGCGCAGCAGGGGGCGCCGCTGGCGGTCGGGTTCGGCGAGGGCGAGATGTTCCTGGGGTCGGATGCGCTGGCGCTGGCGCCGCTGACAAGGCGCATTGCCTTCCTGCGGGACGGCGACTGGACCGTGGTGACGCGCCATGGCGCGCGGTTCTTCGACCTCGATGGCAACGAGGTCGAGCGCCGCGTGCAGCAGACGGCGCTTTCCGGCGCCGCTGTCGGCAAGGGCAATTTCCGCCACTTCATGGAGAAGGAACTCCATGAGCATCCCGCGGTCCTCGGCGATACGCTGCACCAGATGATCGACCCGGGCACGCGCTCCGTCGTGCTGCCCTCGCTGCCATTCGATTTCGCGCAAGTATCGAGACTGTCGATCAGCGCCTGCGGTTCGGCCTTCTATGCGGGCATGGTCGGGCGGTTCTGGTTCGAGGCGCTGGCACGGCTGGCGGCGGACGGCGATGTCGCCAGCGAGTTCCGCTACCGCCAGCCGCCGCTGGAGAAGGGGGGGCTCGGACTGCTCGTCAGCCAGTCCGGCGAGACCGCCGACACGCTCGCAGCGCTCCGCTACATGCGCGAGCAGGGCCAGCACGTGCTGTCCATCGTCAACGTGCCGGAGAGCACCATGGCGCGCGAGAGCGATGCGGTCCTGCAGACCGTGGCGGGGCCCGAGATCGGTGTTGCCAGCACCAAGGCGTTCACGGCGCAGCTCGCGGTGCTGGCCTGCCTCGCGATCGCCGCGGCGCGCGCGCGCGGCGCGATCGGGCAGGCGGAGGAGCAGCGCCTGACCGCGGCCCTGCTCGAGGTTCCCGGGCGGGCGGCGGAAGTGCTCGACCACGATGCGCATATCAGGCAGATCGCCGCGCGGATCGCCGGCGCGCGCGACGTGCTCTACCTCGGCCGCGGCAGCTGCTTCCCGATCGCGATGGAAGGCGCGCTGAAGCTCAAGGAGATTTCCTATATCCACGCCGAAGGTTATGCCGCTGGCGAAATGAAGCACGGGCCGATCGCGCTGATCGACAGCAGCGTGCCGGTGATCGCGATCATCCCGTCCGGGCCACTGTTCGAGAAGACCGCATCCAACGTCCAGGAAGCGGCGGCGCGTGGCGGCCAGGTGGTGGTGTTCTCCGACGCAGAGGGGGCGGCGAAGCTTGCCTCGGTCGCGGCCGAGACCGTCGTGCTGCCGAACGTGGATCCGTTCGTGGCGCCGATCCTGCACGCGATTCCGGTGCAGCTTCTCGCTTATCACGTGGCGGTGCTCAAAGGCACCGACGTCGATCAGCCACGCAACCTCGCGAAGAGCGTGACTGTCGAATAGCGCGATGCGTACCCGCCGGGATGAAGCCGGATCCACAGGACCCGCACGCAGGAGGCGCCACGTGCCCGCGGTGACGGGGCCGGCGGCGGGATACGCGCGGCCGCAGGCATCACACGCCCGCCGAGGCTGGTGCGTGCCGACATCATCGGATATGGCGCAGGTATGAGTGGCGTGAAAACCAAGCGACGCGTTCTCGTGGGGCTCGAGATCCTGTTCAATTTCGTCCTGCCCTTCGTCGGTTACGAACTCGCCAAGCCGCATCTCGGCGAGGTGCAGGCAATCATGGCAGCGGCGGTCCCGCCAATCGTCTGGAGCCTGGTCGAGCTGGCGCGAAACCGCCGGATCGACGCCCTCTCGATCCTCGTGCTCGCAGGCATCGCCCTCTCGCTTGCCGGGTTCGCCTTCGGCGGTTCGCCGAAGCTGCTGCTGCTGCGCGAATCCCTGGTGACCGGACTGATCGGACTGATCTTTCTCGGGTCGCTACTCGTCCGCCGGCCGCTCGTTTACGTACTCGCCCGCGCCTCGGCCGCACGCCGATCCGCGGAAGAGAGAATCGATATCGAAACGATCAAGGACGATCCCGGCTTCCGCCGGACGATGGCGGCCATGACGCTGGTCTGGGGCAGTGGCCTGGTTGCGGAGACCTGCCTGCGCGGCGTCCTGGTCTTCACGCTGCCGACCGGGCGGTTCCTGATCGTGAGCCCGATCATCGGCTACGGAACCTATGGATTGCTGATCCTCTGGACCGTTCTCTATGCGCAGGCGATGAAGCGACGCCAGCTCGATGGGCAGGGGACGGTCATAGGGCTCCGATGACGCTGGCATGTCTGCCAGGGGCGCGAACGAGCGGCGCCGGGGCGTCGGGAGCCATGTCTCCGACCAGATAGAATTATCTGGCTGGATTTCCTGCTCCAGGAAACCTGGAATCCGGAGCAGCTTATCTCCGGACTGCTGAGCCGGACGGGCTCAGACCGATCGGAGGTTGCCCTAGCCGCTCCACCCGAGATGGCTCAGGAAATCGCGCGTGCGTTCGACCGTGGGCGCGTCGAAGATCTGGGCCGGCGGCCCCTCCTCGATGATGCGCCCGCGCTCGAAGACGGCGACGCGGTCGGCGACGCGGCGAGCGAAGCTCATCTCGTGGGTCACGACGATCATCGTCATGCCTTCCTCGGCAAGGCGCTTCATGACGCCGAGCACCTCGCCGATTGTTTCGGGGTCGAGTGCTGACGTGGGTTCGTCGAACAGCATCACCTCGGGCTCCATGGCGAGCGCCCGGGCGATGGCGACACGTTGCTGCTGGCCACCGGACAGACTGGCAGGGTAGCTCGCGGCCTTATCGGCGAGACCGACCTTGTCGAGCAGCGTGCGGGCGCGCGCCTCGGCCTCGGCGCGAGGCAGGCGCAGCACCGTGACTGGCCCGATCAAGACATTGGCGAGCACCGTGCGGTGCGGAAACAGCTCGAAATTCTGAAACACCATTCCCATGCGGCGGCGCATCAGCCGGACGCCCCTCGCGTCCGTGGGCAGGACCTTGCCGTCGAGCAGGATGCTGCCGTCGTCGATCGCCTCGAGCCCGTTCGTGCAGCGCAGCAGCGTCGATTTGCCGGAGCCGGAGGGGCCGATCAGGCAGACGACCTCGCGCCTGGCAATGGTGAGCGAGACGCCGTCCAGCGCCGTGAAATCGCCGAAGCGCTTGCGCACGTCGCGGTATTCGATGACGGGGGGTGCGGTCATTCGCTGATTCCGAAGTGACGGTTGATGGCATCGACCAGCTTCGCCTGGGGGTATCCGAGCATCCAGTAGATCGCCGCCATCGCCGTCAGCATTTCCAGGACGCGGAAGGTCTGCGAGCGGATCTCCATCGCGGTGTAGGCGAGCTCGCCGACCGAAATCACGGAGACCAGCGACGTGTCCTTGAACAAAGCGACCCAGGTGCTGGCGAGCACCGGCAGGACACGGCGCAGCGCCTGGGGCAGGACAACTTCGCGCATCGCTTGCAGGCGGCTCATGCCCAGCGCCAGCGCCGCCTCGCCCTGGCCGCGGCGGATCGAGACGATGCCGGCTCGGAATGTTTCGCCATTGTACGCGGAGACGTTGAGCGAAAGGGCGACCAGAGCGGTGGCGAACGGAGAGAAGGCGATGCCGGTGGCGAGCGGGAGAATGTAGTAGGTGGCATAGATAACGAGGATCAGCGGCAGGTTACGGAAGAACTCCGTGAAGGTGGTGCTGGCCCAGGCCAGCGGGCGGATGCCCGAGAGGCGCAGCATGGCGACGATGAGGCCCCCGGGGAGGGCGATCGCCATCGTGGCGACGGCGAGGAGGATCGTGAGTGCGGTGCCCTGCGCCAGGGCGCCCGCATGATCCCAGACGACGGCCCAGTCGAGCTTCATGAGCGACCGAGCGGGGCGAGGCGCGTGTAGACCATGTCGATCGCGCGCGTGGTGGGAAACACGATGATAAAATATACCGCCATCGCAACGAGAAAGACCTCGACCGGGCGGAAACTCTGGCCGGCAAGGGTCTGAGAGCGGTTCATGTATTCCGGAACCGCGATGACCGTCGCGATCGCCGTATCCTTGATCGC
>JAJXSZ010000115.1 GCA_021784255.1 Pseudomonadota bacterium
CCCTCCTGCACCAGGGCATGGGTGCCGACGACGAGGCGGATCGAGCCGTCGGCGAGTCCGCCGAGGACGCGGCGACGCTCGGCCTGCGGGGTGGCGCCGGTGAGCAGCGCGACCTCGACCGGCATGAAGCGGGCGAGGGTCGCGTGATGCTGGCGGGCGAGCAGCTCCGTCGGCGCCATCATCGCCGCCTGCGCCCCGGCTTCGGCGGCGTGCAGCATCGCCAGCGCCGCGACCAGGGTCTTGCCCGAGCCGACATCGCCCTGCAGCAGCCGCAGCATGCGGTGCGGCGCGGCGAGATCGGCGTCGATCTCGGCCAGCACCTTGGCCTGGCCCTCGGTGAGGGGGTGGCCGAAGCGGGCGAGCGCCGCCGCGCGCAGACGGCCGTCGCCGGCCAGGGCGCGGCCGGGCAGGATGCGCTCGCGGCGGCGGACCAGTGCGATCTGCAACTGCTCCGCGAGCAGCTCGTCATAGGCCAGGCGCGCGCGCGGCGCCGGGCCGGGGATCTCGGCGGGGGCCTGCAGGGCACGGATCGCCGCGGTGAAGGCGGGCCAGCCGCGGCGGCGCAGGAAGGTCGGGTCCTGCCATTCCGCCAGCTCCGCCAGCCGCGGCAGGGCGGCGGCGAAGGCGCGGCGCAGGTGCCAGGGCAGCAGGCCAGCGGTCAGCGGCCAGACCGGCTCGATCGCGGGCAGCTCGTCGGGCTGGTCGGCCGGGACGATGAAGTCCGGGTGCGGCATGCCGCCGCGCTCGGCGATCCGCCCCGAGACCAGGACCCGCGCGCCGGGGCCGAGCCGCGCCTCGGGGTAGCGGCCGAAGAAGACCAGCTCGCCGCTGCCGGATTCGTCGTTGCAGATGACGCGCGTCGGCTGGCGGGAGGTGCGCGGCTGCTCGATGCGCTCGACCGTGACCTCGAGCGTGGCGACCGCGCCGGGGCGGGCGGTGGCCCAGGTACTGCGCTCGCGGCGGTCGATGTAACCCTGCGGCAGGTGCAGCAGCAGGTCGGCGACGCGCCCGCCGCCGGCGGCGCGCTCGATCAGCGTCGCCAGCGCCGGGCCGATGCCGGGCAGCGAGTCGAGCGGCGCGAGCACCGGCAGCAGCGGGTCGGGTTGGCGGTCGGGTGGGGACACGGCCCAGGGTGGCGGCAGGCGGCGTGGCCGCGCAAGCGCCCGCGCGCGTCCGGGCGATGCGCGGCGGCGGGCTGGCAATCCGGCCGGCGGCAGGCTACCTGCGGCCTGTGCGCGCCTCCGACCCATCGCTGGAGCACCGCCGCCGGCGGTTGCTGTTCCGTGCCACCCATCGTGGCACGCATGAGACGGACCTGCTGATCGGCGGCTACGTCGCGCGCCACCTCGAGGCGATGGACGCCGCGGCGGTGGCGGCGATGGAGGCGTTGCTCGAACTGCCGGAACCCGACCTCGCCGATTGGCTGACCGGGCGGGCGCCGATCCCCGAGGGCCCGCACGCGGCGCTGCTGCGCGCGCTCGGCGCCGACGCCCGGCGCGGTGCGCGATGAGCGTGCTGACCGTCTTCGGCGCCCCCGACGGGCAGGATGCGCGGCTGATCGCCGGGCGCGCCCGCGAGAGCGGCGGGGCGGTGCTGCACGTCGCGCGCGACGACGCGCGCATGGCGCGCCTGGCCGAGGCGCTGGCATTCTTCGCGCCCGACCTGGCGGTGCTGAGCTTCCCAGCCTGGGACTGCCTGCCCTACGACCGCGTCTCGCCGAACCCGGTGCTGGTGGCCGAGCGGATGGCAACCCTGGCGCAGCTCGCCGAGCGGCCGGCCGGGCCGCTGGTGGTGCTGACGACGGTGAATGCCCTGGTGCAGCGCGTGGTGCCGCGGCACGTCTTCGCCGGCGTCTCGCTGCGCCTGGCCAAGGGAGACACGGTGCGCCCGGAGGAGCTGGCGCGCCGGCTGGAGGCGCAGGGCTATGTGCGCGCGGGCACGGTGATGGAGCCGGGCGACTACGCGCTGCGTGGCGGCATCGTCGATCTCTTCCCGGCCGGCAGCGAGGAGCCGGTGCGCCTCGACCTGTTCGGCGACGAGATCGAGACCATCCGCCGGTTCGATCCGGGGACGCAGCGCAGCGGCGAGCCGGTGGCGGCGATCGTGCTGCGGCCGGTCTGCGAGGTGCCGCTCGACCGGGAATCGATCTCGCGCTTCCGCACCGGCTGGCGCGGGCACGCCGGCGCGCAGGCGGCGTCCGACCCGATCTACCTTTCGCTCTCCGAGGGCCGGCGGCATCCGGGGATGGAGCATTTCCTGCCGCTGTTCTTCGCGCAGATGGAAACCCTCGCCGACTACGTGCCCGCCGCGCCGGTCAGCCTCGACGACCAGTGGGATGCGGCGGTGGCGTCGCGCCTGGAGATGATCGCCGACCACCACGAGGCACGGCTGACGATGCCGCGCGACGGCGAACTCGCCTACCGGCCGCTGGCGGCGAGCGCGCTCTATCTGGCGCGCGCGGAATGGGACGCGTTGCTGGCGGCGCGCCAGGCGACGGCGTTCTCGCCCTTCGCCCGCCCGGACGGGGCGGTGGGCGTGGAGGCCGGGGCGCGGCCGGGGCCGCTCTTCTCCGCCGCCGCGGCGCAGGCCACGGGCGCGGGGCCGGACGCGATCGCCGCCTTCGCCGAGGCGGCCGGGCGCTGGCTGCGCGATGGCCGCCAGGTCGCGCTGGCGGCGTGGTCGATGGGCTCGCGCGACCGGCTGGCGCATATCCTGCAGGAGCGCCACATCGCGACCGCGCCGGCCGAGGACGCGGCCGCGATCGCGCGCGTGCCCGCGGGGACGATCGCGCTGGCCACCCTCGGGCTCGACCGCGGCTTCGTCGCCGCCGACCTGGCGATCGTTGCGGAACAGGATCTTCTCGGCGAGCGCATCGCCCGCCCGCCGCGGCGGCGCCGGCGGGCCGAGCAGTTCATCGCCGAAGCGAGCGAGATCGAGGTCGGCGATCTGGTGGTGCACGAGGACCATGGCATCGGGCGCTACGACGGGCTGGTGACGCTGACCGTCTCCGGCGCGCCGCACGATTGCCTGCGCCTGCTCTACGACGGCGACGACAAGCTGTTCCTGCCGGTCGAGAACATCGAGGCGCTGTCGCGCTATGGCGCCGAGAGTGCTGGTGTCGCGCTCGATAAGCTGGGCGGCGCCTCGTGGCAGGCGCGCAAGGCGCGGCTGAAGTCGCGCATCCGCGACATGGCGGCCGAGCTGATCCGCACCGCCGCGTCGCGCCAGCTGCAGGACGCGCCGCTGATGGCGCCGCCCGAGGGAAGCTGGGACGAGTTCTGCGCCCGCTTCCCCTTCGCCGAGACCGAGGACCAGGCCCGCGCGATCGCCGACGTGCTGGAGGACCTTGCCTCCGGCCACCCGATGGACCGGCTGATCTGCGGCGATGTCGGCTTCGGCAAGACCGAGGTCGCGCTGCGCGCGGCCTTCGTCGCGGCGATGTCGGGCGCGCAGGTCGCCGTGGTGGTGCCGACGACGCTGCTGGCGCGCCAGCATCACCGGGTGTTCTCGGCGCGCTTCCAGGGGCTGCCGGTCGAGGTCGCCCAGCTTTCGCGCATGGTCTCGCCCAAGGACGCGGCGGCGGTGAAGGCGAAGCTTCGCGACGGGACGGTCAGCATCGTCATCGGCACCCACGCGCTGCTGGGCAAGGGGATCGAGTTCGCCGATCTCGGCCTGCTGATCATTGACGAAGAGCAACATTTCGGCGTTGCCCACAAGGAGAAGCTGAAGGCGCTGCGGGCGGACATCCACGTGCTGACGCTGACTGCGACGCCGATCCCGCGCACGCTGCAGATGTCGCTCTCGGGCGTGCGCGAGATGAGCCTGATCGCGACCCCGCCGGTCGACCGGCTGGCGGTGCGCACCTTCATCGGCCCGTTCGATGCGCTGGTGCTGCGCGAGGCGATCCAGCGCGAGCGGTTCCGCGGTGGGCAGGTGTTCTGCGTCTGCCCGCGCATCGAGGATCTGCCGCGCATGGCCGAGCGCCTGCGCGAGATCGCGCCCGAGGCACGCCTCATCGAGGCGCATGGGCGGCTGGCGCCGACCCAGCTCGAGCGGGTGATGACCGAGTTCGGCGACGGGCGTTTCGATATCCTGCTGTCCACCAATATCGTCGAAAGCGGGCTCGACATGCCCGCGGTCAACACGCTGATCGTTCACCGGGCGGATCGTTTCGGCCTGGGACAGCTCTACCAGTTGCGCGGGCGCGTTGGGCGCGGCAAGCAGCGCGGCTATGCCTACCTCACCTGGCCACCGACGCAGCCGCTCGCCGCCACCGCGAGGAAGCGGCTCGACGTGATGCAGACGCTCGATACGCTGGGTGCCGGCTTCACGCTGGCCAGCCACGACCTCGATATCCGCGGGGCGGGCAACCTGCTTGGCGACCAGCAGAGCGGGCATATCCGCGAGGTCGGGATCGAGCTCTACCAGCAGATGCTCGAAGACGCCGTCGTCGACCTGCGCGCGCAGGGGCGCGAGCGGGTTGCCGACCGCGACTGGACGCCGGCCATCGCCCTCGGCCTGCCGGTGCTGATCCCCGAGACCTATGTGCGCGACCTGCCGGTGCGCCTCGGGCTCTACCGGCGCATCGCCTCCCTGGCGTCGGATGCCGAGAGCGAGGCGATGGCGGCCGAGCTGGTCGATCGCTTCGGCAAGCTGCCGGAGGAGGTCGAGAACCTGCTCGCGGTGGTCGGGCTGAAGCGGCTGTGCCGCGCGGCTGACGTGGAAAAACTCGAGGCGGGGCCGAAGGGGATGGTGATCGGCTTCCGGCGCAACGCGTTCCGCAACCCGGCGGGGCTGGTGGCGTGGCTGGCCACCAGGGGCGGCCTGGTGCGGCTGCGGCCGGACCACAAGCTGGCGATGGTGCGCGACATGACGTTGACGCAACGATTGCGCGCGGCGCGCGAGACGCTCGCGGCACTGGCGGCGATCGCCGACGCGGCGAAGGCGGCCTGAGGCTGGAGCAGCTTCCGATCCGCCTGAGCCTGCCCGGCTCAGGCGGATCGGCGATTAGTTGCTCTAGGACGCCTCCAGCGCCGCGACGTCGAGCAGGCGCTCGATGACTTCCGATTCCTGGGCCCCGGCGATGGCGTGACGGCCGCCGATGACGAAGCAGGGCACACCGTTGATGCCGAGCCGGTGGGCGCGCAGGTTTTCGGCGTGGACACTGTCCGTCTCCGCGTCCGAGGCGAGGAAGGCGGCCGCGCCCGGCACCGCGTTCTCCTCGGCGACGGCGGCCAGCACGGCGCGGCTGCCGATGTCGCGGCCCTGTCCGAAATGGGCGCGGAACAGGGCCATGACCAGGTCCTCGGCGGCGCCGAGGCGGGCGGCGTGGCGCACCAGGCGATGCGCTTCGATGGAGGAGGGGACGCGGGCGATGGCGTTGAAGTCGAGGGCCAGCCCCTCGCCGGCGGCGACCTGGGCGATGGTGGTGTAGAGCCGGCGCGCGCGGTCCTCGCCGCCGAACTTCCGCAGCACGTAATCGCCCCACGCCATGCCCAGGCGCGGCATGTCCGGATTCAGCAGGAACGGCCGCCAGGCGATCTCGACGGCGAGGTCGGGGCGGGCGCGCAACGTGCGCAGCAGGCGGCGCAGTCCCAGGTAGCACCAGGGGCAGACGAGATCGTACACCACCTCGACGGTGAGGTGGGCGCGCGGCGGGGCGAGGACGTTCACCCGGGCATTATCGTGGACCGCCATGCGGCCGACAAGAAAATCCTCAGCCGCGGCGTGCGCCGGACCGCGGAGGGCGAGCCGCCCGTTGGTCGCCTGCGGCCGGGCACGGCCTCAGCCGCTACAGGGATAGGTGACGGGTCTGTCGTGACTGCCATTGGGCCATACCCGCTGCACGACCAAGCCGGAGGGGCTCGCCTGCGGCGTCATCACGAAGCGGATGTGCCACGGCGTCACGAAAAAGTAAGACGTCGCGGACTGGCGCTGTAGGGCGATCCGGCCGAGATCAGTAGTACTTGAGCTTAAACACTTAAGCCGGGGATCAATATACATGATCCCATGGCTCCTGGTGAAATAGAACCACCAATAATTGCTATCTGCGCTATACCCTGAATACGAGCACGTTCGTCCGGCCAGCGCGGCGAGGTGGGGATCGCTGGCGGCCGGGACTTGCGCCAACGCCGGCGCGGCCGATGCCATCAGGAAGCACGCGAACAGAAGAAATTTCATGATCGTCTCCGCCGTTTTTCGATCGGCGTCCGTGTCGTTCCGGACGAAGACTACGCACGAAGACTACGCAAATGGCATCAGCTGGGTAACATATCTGGGCGGTTCTATCAACGTAGTTGTTGGTCTGGCTTGGGCGTGGCCGGCGAGGTTTTGGGTCGGGCGGCGCGGCGTATCGACGGGCGCGGTGTCGATCGCGGGGTATGGCCGAGCGCGAGGCACAGGTGGGGGTCGCGTTATGCGGCGGCGAGGCGGCGGAGGAAGACGAGCCTCTTCATGTTGTAGACGATGTTGGCCATGCCGATCTTCATCGTCGCCCTCGCCAGACCGATGGTGCGGATGAAGAGGTCCATCTTGTCCTTCTGCGCCGCGAAGACGTGCTCGACGCGCGAGCGAACCGCGGATTTGAGCGCATTGGCGTGCCGCATCGTCGGTGGCATCGGGCGGCCTGGGGGCTTCTTGCGGTGGATACGGCTGAGGAAGCCGTTCTTGGCCAGGAAGTCCTCGTTGGCCTTCGAGCGATCGGCGGTATCGGCCCACACCGCGCTGGCGGTGTTGGTCTTGTCGAGCAGTGCCTCGCGTAGGCGCGCGCCCTCGTAGGCCGCGGCATCGGTCGCCTGCCAACGCCGGATCAGGCCATGCTCGCGATCGATCGAGATATGGTTCTGGTAGCCGAACGTCGGGATGGCGATGTCGACGGCGGGCTTGGAGCCGTCGGCACGCTCCTTGGCCTTGCTGAACTTGACGGTCCAGCGAGCGTCACGATCCTTCTGCTGGAGCTTGCCGGGATTGGCCTTCCAGGCCTCGGGAATGCGGCCCTCCTTGATGGCGGCCTTCTCCTCCAGCGTGTTGCGCTGCTTGGGTGCCGCGACGAGGCAGGCGTCGACAATCTGCCCGCCCATGGCGATGTAGCCGGCCTCGCGCAGCGCCGCTTCGAACCGCTCGAACAGCGGCTTGATGGCGCCGGCCCGCGTCAGCTTCTCGCGGAACAGCCAGATCGTGCGCGCGTCGGGAACCCGATCCGACAGTCCCAAACTCAGGAACCGCATGAACGACAGGCGGTCGTTGATGAGGAACTCGGCGCGCTCGTCCGAGAGACTGTTCGCCGCCTGGATCACCAGGATCTTGAACATCAGCACGGGATCGAATGGCGGCCGCCCGCCTTGCGCGCCGTCCGTGTAGGCCAGCACAGCCGTCAGTTCGCCGCGAAACATCTCAAAATCCACCACCGCCGCGAACGCCAACAACTGATCTCCGAGGTCGCTTAGCCGCCGCAACCGTTCGTCAACGTCAAAAACCCCGGCTGATCACCCATCGACCCACCCCGCGTCACCCCAACGCCACTGAATCAGAGCAAGGCAAGATTGGCGAGGAAATTAGAAGCACCCAACTTCGCGCACGGTCCCCCGGCGCCCGTTGTCCGCCGCGCCGCTTCAGGCGCTTTCGCCGTAGGCGGAGACGGCGGGGTCGAGGCGGAACTCGGCGACCAGGAAGTCGATGACCGCGCGGGTGCGCGGCGCGAGGAAGCGGCGCGAGGGGTAGACGAGCGAGATCGGCAGGCGCGGGGACTGGAACGGCTCGAGGATGCGCCGCAGCGCGCCCGTGGCCAGCTCGTCGCGGATCAACCAGGTCGGCAGCATGGCGACGCCGGCGCCGGCGACCGCCGCGGCGACCGCCGCCTCGATGCTGTTGACGCGCAGCCTTCCCTCGACCGCGACCGGCCGCGCGCCGTCCGGGCCGGCGAAGCGCCAGGTGTTGGGGTCGACGCTGCGGGTGAACAGGATGCAGGAATGGCCGGCGAGGTCCTCCGGGCGCTGCGGCTCGCCACGGGCGGCGAGGTAGTCCGGGGCGGCGACGGCCGCGACGGTGAAGCTGCCGACGCGGCGCGCGACCAGCGATCCGTCGGCGATCTCGCCGACGCGCAGCGCGAGGTCGAGCCCCTGCTGCACCAGGTCCGAAACGTCGTCGGAAAGCGCGAGCTCGATCGTCAGCTCCGGGTAGCGGGCGAGCAGGCGGCCGAGCTGTGGGGCGAGGTAGAGGTGGCCGAACACGGTCGGCGCGCCGAGCCGAACCAGCCCGGCCGGCGTGCTGCGCTGGCGGCCGACCGCGGCCTCGGCCTCGGCGACCGCGACGAGAACGTGGCGCGCGTGGACGAGGAAGTCCTGGCCGTCCTCGGTCAGGCGCAGGCTGCGGGTGCTGCGCTGGACCAGCCGGGCGCCGAGATGCGCCTCCAGCGACGCGACCTGGCGGGAGATGGCAGGCTGGGTGGCGCCCGCCTCGCGCGCGACGGCGGAAAAGCTGCCGGTCTCGGCGAGGCGGACGAAGCTTTTCAGCGCGGCGACCAGATCCATGAGATCTCATACCAGGAGTTATGAAATAGGTGTATCGGGACGCTATTCCATTTGCCGGCGGCATGGACCAGAGTCCTGCGCGAAGGAGGTGTGGCATGTCCACGCTCGCGGCAAGACTGGCGGCATTCCAGGCGTCGATGACCGAGCGGGCCGGGCCGGAGACGGCGGCGGCGGTCGCGGCGGCCTATATGGCGGCGTTCACGGCCGGGTTGGTGCAGGGCGCGGTGGCGGTCGGGGAGGCGGCGCCGGATTTTACCCTGCCCGACGTTGTGTTGCCCGACGTTGTGTTGCCCGACGTTGCGCTGCCCAACAGCGCCGGTGCCGAGCGCGCCCTCT
>JAJXSZ010000116.1 GCA_021784255.1 Pseudomonadota bacterium
GCGGCATCGCCAGGGGCGGCATGGCCGGGGGCGGCATGGCCGGCGGCCGGACCGGTGGCGGCATGGCCGGCGGCCGGACCGGTGGCGGCAGCGGCGTTCCTGCCGGCGGCGCCGGTCGCGTGGCGAGAAAGGGGGTGCGCGGCGCCGCGTGACACCCTATGTTAGGGCGATGGATGCAACCATGAGATGGCACGGCAGGGCGCTGTGGCACGACACGCCGGCAGCTCGCCGGCAATGGGCGGGACGCGATGAGTAATTTCGGCCGCAACCTGGCACTGTGGGTGATCATCGCCCTGCTGCTGGTTGTTCTGTTCAACCTCTTCCAGCCAAGCGCGACGCGCAGCACCGCGACGTCGATCGCCTATTCCGACTTCATCACCGAGGTGAATTCGGGCCATGTGCGCAACGTCGTGATCCAGGGCCACGACATTTCCGGCCAGCTCGCCGACGGGCGCAATTTCGCGACCTACACGCCCAACGATCCCTCGCTGGTGCAGACCCTGACGGCGAAGGGCGTGCGCGTCGTCGCCCGGCCGCCCAACAGCAACACCAACCCGCTGCTGCACCTGTTCCTCTCCTGGTTCCCGATGCTGCTGCTGATCGGCGTCTGGGTGTTCTTCATGCGCCAGATGCAGTCCGGCGGCGGGCGCGCCATGGGCTTCGGCAAGTCGCGCGCCAGGCTGCTGACCGAGAAGCAGGGACGGGTGACGTTCGAGGACGTGGCCGGCATCGACGAGGCCAAGAGCGAGCTGCAGGAGATCGTCGAGTTCCTGCGTGACCCGCAGAAATTCCAGCGCCTGGGCGGCAAGATTCCGAAGGGCGTGCTGCTGGTCGGGCCGCCCGGCACCGGCAAGACGCTGCTCGCGCGCGCCATCGCCGGCGAGGCGAATGTGCCGTTCTTCACCATCTCGGGCTCGGATTTCGTCGAGATGTTCGTGGGCGTCGGCGCCAGCCGCGTGCGCGACATGTTCGAGCAGGGCAAGAAGAACGCGCCCTGCATCATCTTCATCGACGAGATCGACGCGGTCGGCCGGCATCGCGGCGCCGGCCTGGGCGGCGGCAACGACGAGCGCGAGCAGACGCTCAACCAGATGCTCGTCGAGATGGACGGATTCGAAAGCAACGAGGGCGTGATCCTGATCGCCGCGACCAACCGGCCCGACGTGCTCGACCCGGCGCTGCTGCGCCCGGGCCGGTTCGACCGCCAGGTGGTGGTGCCGAACCCGGACGTGAACGGACGCGAGAAGATCCTGCGCGTGCATATGCGCAAGGTGCCGCTCGCCTCTGACGTCGATCCCAAGGTGATCGCGCGCGGCACGCCCGGCTTCTCGGGCGCCGATCTGGCGAACCTGGTGAACGAGGCGGCGCTGTTGGCGGCGCGCATCGGCAAGCGCGTGGTGGCCATGGCCGAGTTCGAGAGCGCCAAGGACAAGGTGCTGATGGGCGCGGAGCGGCGCTCGATGGTGATGAGCGACGCCGAGAAGCGGATGACCGCCTACCACGAATCGGGCCATGCGCTGTGCGCGCTGCACCAGGAGGAATGCGACCCGGTGCACAAGGCGACGATCATCCCGCGCGGGCGCGCGCTGGGGCTGGTGATGAGCCTGCCGGAGGGCGACCGCTACTCCAAGAGCAAGTCCAAGCTGCTCGCCGAGCTGACCATGGCGATGGGCGGGCGCGCCGCGGAGGAGATCATCTTCGGCGCCGACAAGGTCTCCAACGGCGCTTCCGGCGACATCAAGATGGCCACCGACCAGGCCCGGCGGATGGTCACCGAATGGGGCATGAGCGACAAGCTCGGCATGATCGCCTATGGCGACAACAGCCAGGAAGTGTTCCTCGGCCACTCGGTGACGCAGAACAAGAACGTCTCCGAGGTGACGGCACGGGAGATCGATTCCGAGATCAAGTCGATCATCGACGCCGCCTATGTGCATGCGCGCCAGATCCTGACCGAGAACCTCGGCGAGCTGCACGCGCTGGCCAAGGGGCTGCTGGAGCACGAGACGCTGTCGGGCGACGAGATCCGCACCGTGCTGCGTGGCGAGCCGGTGATCCGCAAAGTGGTGGACGAGCCGGCGCCGGACAGCCGGCGCGCCTCGGTGCCGCCTTCCGGCCGGCCGCTGGGCTCGCCGCCGGGGCTCGACCCCGCGCCGCAACCAGGCTGACGGCCGCCACGGCGGGGGCACGCGCGCAGGCGAGGAAAGACACGTCGCCGCTCGAACCCATGGGGCTGCTCTTCGGGCCGGCCGCCGGCGCGGCGGTGGCGGCGCGCCGGGCGCTGCCGCTCGCCGGGGGGACGATCGCGTTCGCGCTGCTGCGCCTGCCGGACGGCGCGATCGTGCCTGTCGATGCCGTGCCGGAGGCGCAGCGCGGCGCGCTGGCCCGGTTTTGCGCGCTGCCGCCCCCCTGGGCAGGGCTGCCGGCGGGGGCGCAGGTGATGGGCATCCTCAACGCGACCCCGGACAGTTTCAGCGATGGCGGGCGCTACCCCGACGCCGCGGCGGCGATCGCGGCGGGGATCGGCATGGCCCGGGCCGGGGCGGCGCTGGTCGATGTCGGCGGCGAATCGACGCGCCCGGGCGCGGCGGCGGTGAGCCCGGCCGAGGAACAGGCGCGCATTCTGCCGGTGGTCGCGGAACTGGTGCGCGCGGGGGTGCGGGTTTCGGTCGATACGCGCCATGCCGCGACGATGCGCGCGGCGCTGGACGTGGGGGCAGCGGTGATCAACGACGTCTCCGGCCTGCGCCACGACCCCGAGTCGCTCGGCGTCGTCGCGCGTGCCGGCTGTCCGGTGGTGGTGATGCACAGCCGCGGCACGCCGGCCGAGATGAACCAGCGCGCCGTCTATGACGATCTCCTGGGCGAGGTCGCGGCCGAGCTCGGCGCGGCGCGGGATGCCGCCGTCGCGGGAGGCGTGGCGGCGGCGGCGATCGCGCTCGACCCCGGGATCGGGTTCGCCAAGAGCGGGGCGCAGAACCTCGCCCTGCTGCCGCGGCTGGCGGCCCTGCTCGGGCTCGGCCAGCGGCTGGTGGTGGGCGTCTCGCGCAAGAATTTCATCGGCCGGCTGGGCGGCGGCCTGGCGCCGGCCGAGCGCGACCCCGGCTCGCTGGCAGCCGGGCTGTTCGCGCTGCTGCTCGGGGCCACGGTGCTGCGCACGCATGACGTCGTGGCGACGGTGCGCGCGATCGAAGTCTGGCGCGGTCTCGGCGCGGTGGAGTAGGGAAGGAGCATGACGCAACGCAGGTTTTTTGGTACCGACGGCATTCGCGGCACCGCCAACACCGACCCGATGACCGCCGAGATGGCGCTGCGGCTCGGCCAGGCGGCGGGACTGATGTTCACCCGCGGCGCGCACCGCCACCGGGTGGTGATCGGCAAGGACACGCGGCTTTCCGGCTATATGCTCGAGCCGGCGCTGGTGGCGGGCTTCGTCGGCGCGGGGATGGACGTGATCCTGGTCGGGCCGCAGCCGACCTCGGCGGTGGCGATGCTGACGCGCTCGCTGCGCGCCGATCTCGGCGTCATGCTTTCGGCCTCGCACAACCCCTACGAGGACAACGGCATCAAGCTGTTCGGGCCGGACGGGTTCAAGCTCTCCGACCAGACCGAGAGCGCGATCGAGGCGCTGATGGTGGCCGACCTCGCGGGCCGGCTCGCCGCGCCGGCCGAGCTCGGGCGCGCGGCGCGGCTGGAGGACGCGGGCGGGCGGTTCATCGAGAGCGTGAAGGCGAATTTCCCGCGCGGCATGCGCCTCGACGGGCTCAAGATCGTGATCGACTGCGCCAACGGCGCGGCCTATCGCGTGGCGCCCGCGGTGCTGTGGGAGCTGGGCGCGGAGGTGATCCGTGTCGGCGTCGAACCCGACGGCTTCAACATCAACCGCGACTGCGGCTCGACGGCGCCGGCGCTGATGCAGGAGGAGGTGCGCCGCAGCGGCGCCGATCTCGGCGTCGCGCTCGATGGCGACGCCGACCGCGTGATCATCGCCGACGCGACCGGCGCGCTGGTCGACGGCGACCAGATCCTGGCGCTGATCGCGCGGGCCTGGCGCGAATCCGGCCGGCTCGCGGGCGGAGGGATCGTCGCCACCGTGATGTCCAATCTCGGGCTCGAGCGCTACCTCGCGCAGGTCGGGCTCGCGCTGCACCGCACCCGGGTCGGCGATCGTTACGTTATGGAGACGATGCGCCAGCTCGGCTGCAACGTTGGCGGCGAGCAGTCCGGGCATATCCTGCTGCTCGACCACACCACCACCGGCTGCGGGCTGACCGCGGCGCTGCAGGTGCTGGCGGTGCTGGTCGAGACCGGGCGGCCGGCCTCGGAGGTGATGCGGGTGTTCCAGCCGCTGCCGCAGCTCCTGCGCAGCGTGCGCTATGCCGGGGAATCGCCGCTCGAGGCAGAGCGTGTGAGGAGGGCGATCGCGGCGGCCGAGCGCGAGCTGGGCGCGGCCGGGCGGCTGGTGATCCGTCCCTCCGGCACCGAGCCGGTGATCCGCGTGATGGCCGAGGCGGAGGACGAGAAGCTGGTCTCGAGCCTGGTGGACTCGCTGTGCGACGAGATCGCGCGCGCCGCAGCCTGAGACCATGATCGCACGGGTGCTGGCGGTCGCCGGATCGGACAGCGGCGGCGGCGCGGGCATCCAGGCGGATATCCGCGCGATCACCGCGCTCGGCGGGTTCGCGCTGACGGCGGTGACGGCGGTGACGGCGCAGGACACGCTGGGCGTGCACGCGGTGCATCCCGTGCCGGCGGCGTTCGTTGCCGAACAGATACGGGTGGTGCTGGCCGATCTCGGCGCCGACGCCGTCAAGTGCGGGATGCTCGGCGACGCGGCGACGGTGGCGGCGGTGGCCGCTCTGCTGGCGCAATGGCCGGCGCTGCCGCTGGTGCTCGATCCGGTGTTGCGGGCGACCAGCGGCGCGGCGCTGCTGGCCGGCGAGCCGCGCGCGGCGCTGGCGCCGCTGCTCGCGCGCGCGGCGCTGGTGACGCCGAACCTCGCCGAGGCGGCGGCGCTGAGCGGGCTTGCCGTTGCCGACGTCGCGGCGATGGTGCGTGCGGGCCAGGCGATCCGCGCCATGGGCGCGGCCGCCGTGCTGGTGAAGGGCGGGCATCTCGCGGGCGAGCGGCTGACCGACGTGCTGGTGGACGCCGAGGGGGTCGCGACCTTCGCCGGCGGGCGGATCGCGACCAGGCACCTGCACGGCACCGGCTGCACCCTGGCCGCCGCCATCACGACGCATCTGGCGCGCGGGCAGCCGCTGCGCACGGCAGTGGCGGCGGGGCGGGACTATCTGCGCGCGGCGATCCTGGCCGCCCCCGGACTCGGCGCGGGGCAGGGGCCGGTCGGCACGCCCTGGCAGGCATAGCCGCCGGCGCCAGCCCGGCCCGGGCCGCCGGCAGCGGGCGCCTTGCAAAACCGGCGCGGCGGCGCTAGGGGAGCGGTGGGCCACGTCCCCCCACCGGGACGCTTCTCTTCTGAAAGGGAGAGCGAACATGACGCTCCTTCCGCGTCCGGACCTGCGTCCGGCCACCCCCCACTTCTCATCCGGGCCTTGCGCCAAACGACCGGGCTGGTCGCTGGAAGCGCTCGCCGGCGCGCAGCTCGCGCGCAGCCATCGCGCCCGCGAGCCGAAGGCCCGCCTCGCCGAGGTGATCACGCGCTCGCGCGCCATCCTCGGCATGCCGGCGGACTGGCGGCTCGGCATCGTGCCCGGCTCCGATACCGGCGCGGTCGAGATGGCGCTGTGGTCGCTGCTCGGCGCGCGGCCGGTCGATATCCTGGCCTTCGAGAGTTTTTCCGCCGGCTGGGCGAACGATGTTGTCAAGCAGTTGAAGCTGGCCGAGGCGCGGGTGCTGGACGCGCCTTATGGCGAGCTGCCGGACCTCGGCGCCGTCGATCCCGCGCATGACCTGGTGCTGGCGTGGAACGGCACCACCTCCGGCGTGCGCCTGCCGGGCGGCGATTTCATCAGCGCCGATCGCGCCGGGCTGGTGATCGCCGACGCGACCTCGGCGGCGTTCGCGATGGACCTGCCGTGGGACCGGCTCGATGTCGTCACCTGGTCCTGGCAGAAAGTGCTGGGCGGGGAGGCGGCGCACGGGATGCTGGCCCTCTCGCCGCGGGCGGTCGAGCGGCTGCTCACGCACCGGCCGGCCTGGCCGCTGCCCAAGGTGTTCCGTCTCGTTTCGGGAGGGAAACTGGCTGAGGGCGTCTTCAAGGGCGAGACCATCAACACGCCGAGCATGCTTGCCGTCGAGGACGCGCTCGACGGGCTGCGCTGGGCCGAGCGGATCGGCGGGCGCGCGGCGCTGATCGCGAGGAGCGAGGCCAATCTCGCCGCGGTGGCGCGCTGGGTCGCGGCGCGCGAGTGGGTGGAGTTCCTGGCGCGCCGGCCCGAGACGCGCTCGCCGACCTCGATCTGCCTCAGGCTCACCGCGCCGTGGTTCACGGCCCTCGATGCCGCCGCTCAGGCGGAGGCGGCGAAGCGGCTCGCCGCGCTGCTGGAGGCGGAGGGCGTCGCCTACGACATCGCCAGCTACCGCGATGCGCCGCCGGGGCTGCGCATCTGGGGTGGTTCCACCATCGAAACGTCCGACATCGAGGCGCTGCTGCCCTGGCTCGACTGGGCCGCGGCCGAGCTCGCCGAAACCTATGCCAGGAAGGTTGCCTGAGCCATGACCAAGCATGCCAAGCCGAAAGTCCTGATCGCCGACAAGCTGTCCCCTGCCGCGGTGGAGATCTTCAAGCGCCGCGGCATCGAGGTGGATGTGAAGCCGGGGCTGTCGCCGGCCGATCTGCGCGCCATCATCGGTGCCTATGACGGGCTCGCCGTCCGCTCCTCGACCAAGGTGACGAAGGAGCTGCTGGCCGAGGCGAAGAAGCTCAAGGTGGTGGGGCGCGCGGGCATCGGCGTCGACAATGTCGATGTGAAGTCGGCGACCGCCGCCGGCGTCGTGGTGATGAACACGCCCTACGGCAACGCCATCACCACTGCCGAGCACGCGATCGCGATGATGTTCGCGCTGGCGCGCCAGATCCCCGAGGCGAGCGCCTCGACCAAGGCCGGGAAGTGGGAGAAGAACCGCTTCATGGGCGCCGAGCTCTACGGCAAGGTGCTGGGGCTGATCGGCTGCGGCAATATCGGCTCCATCGTCGCCGACCGCGCGCAGGGGCTGAAGATGCGCGTCATCGCCAGCGACCCCTACCTGACGGAGAAGCGCGCCCTCGAGCTCGGCGTCGAGAAAGCCGATCTCGATACGCTTCTGCAACAGGCTGACATCATCACCCTGCACGCCCCGCTCACCGAGGGGACGCGCAACATCCTCTCGCGCGAGAACCTGGGCAAGACGCGGCAGGGCGTGCGCATCATCAATTGTGCGCGCGGCGGCCTCGTCGACGAAGCGGCGCTGGCGGAGCTGATCAAGGCCGGGCACATCGCCGGCGCCGCACTCGACGTGTTCGAGACCGAGCCAGCGACGGCGAGCCCGCTCTTCGCGCTCGAGAACGTCGTCTGCACGCCGCATCTCGGCGCCGCGACCAGCGAGGCGCAGGAGAACGTGGCGCTGCAGGTCGCCGAGCAGATGAGCGACTTCCTGCTGACTGGCGCGGTGACGAACGCGATCAACATGCCGAGCGTCAGCGCCGAGGAGGCGCCGCGCCTCGCCCCCTACATGGAGTTGTGCCGGCTGCTCGGCACCTTCGCCGGCCAGCTCACGGCAGCCCAGGACGCCACCATCGAGAAGGTCGCGATCGAGTACGAGGGCCACGCCGCGAGGCTGAACCACCGGCCGCTGACCGCGGCCGCTCTGGCCGGCGTGCTGGGGCCGATGCTGGAAGGGGCGAACATGGTCAACGCGCCGGTGCTCGCGCATGAGCGCGGCATCGACGTCGCCGAGACGGTGCACGACCGCGACAGCGAGTATCAGACGCTGGTGCGCATCGCCATCACCACCGACCGCCAGACCCGCAGCGTCGCCGGCACGCTGTTCGCCGGCGTGCGGCCACGCATCGTCGAGATCAAGGGCATCCCGGTCGAGGCCGATTTCGCGCGGCACATGCTCTACGTGACCAACCAGGACAAGCCGGGCTTCATCGGTCGCTTCGGCGCGACGCTGGCCGGCGCGGGGATCAACATCGCCACCTTCCATCTCGGCCGCGCCGAGGCCGGGGGCGATGCGATCTGCATGGTCTCGGTCGACGAGAAGGTGCCGGAGGAGGTGCTGGCGATGGTGCGCACGCTGCCGCTGGTAGTGCAGGCGACGACGCTCAACTTCTGAGGCGCCGCCCGCGCGCCGGGGCGCCGGCTTCTATTCGACCTCGAGGGTGACGTCGATGTTGCCGCGGGTGGCGTGGCTGTAGGGGCAGATCTTCTCGTGTGCCTCGGCGACCAGCGCCGCGGCCTCGGCCCGCGGCAGGCCCGGCACCTTGACCAGGAGCCGGGCGGAGATGCCGAAGCCGCCGCCCTCGCGCGGGCCGACCGCGACGGTGCAGGTGACGGAGCTGCCGGCGACCGATTGCTTGTGCTGGCTGGCGACGAACTCGAGCGCACCGCCGAAGCAGGCGGCGTAGCCGGCGGCGAACAGGTGCTCGGGCGTGGTGGTGCCGGGCAGGCCCGGCCCGCCCATTTCCTTGCGCACCGAGAGGTTGACCGAAACCGAGCCGTCCGTGGTTTCGCTGTGGCCGTTGCGCCCGCCGGTGTTGATTGCGGTGGCGGAGGCGAGCGGCTTGATCGTGTGCGCGGCCATGCGGATCTCCTGTGTTCGTGGGTCGGCGTCGGGGCCGATGTTTCGGGTGTGAATGCGGGAGATGGGGGCGGGGGGTGGGTTGCGCCAGCCCTATCGGTTGGGCGGGTTGCGCC
>JAJXSZ010000117.1 GCA_021784255.1 Pseudomonadota bacterium
TACTGCTGCGTGCACGCCGCCTATGCGCTGCGCGAGGCCGGGTTCGAGACCATCATGGTGAATTGCAACCCCGAAACGGTCTCGACCGACTACGATACCTCCGACCGGCTCTATTTCGAGCCGCTGACCGCCGAAGACGTGACGTCGCTGATCGCGACCGAGCGCCAGCAGGGCCGGCTGCTCGGCTGCATCGTGCAGTATGGCGGGCAGACACCGCTGAAGCTGTCGCAGGCTCTGGCCAGGGCCGGCATCCCGATCCTCGGCACCTCGGCAGACGCGATCGATATCGCCGAGGACCGCGAGCGCTTCCAGAAGCTGCTGCAGTCGCTCGGCCTGCGCCAGCCGGAAAACGGCACCGCGCGCAGCACCGAGGAGGCGGAGGTGGTGGCCGAGCGCATCGGCTACCCGGTGGTGATCCGCCCCTCCTACGTGCTCGGCGGGCGGGCGATGGAGATCGTGCACGACCGCAGCGGGCTCGCGCGCTACATGCGCGAGGCGGTGCGCGTCTCCGGCGACAACCCGGTGCTGATCGATCACTATCTCAACGATGCGATCGAGGTGGACGTGGACTGCATCGCCGACGGCGAGAGCGTGCATGTCGCCGGCGTGATGGAGCATATCGAGGAGGCCGGCATTCATTCCGGCGATTCCGCCTGCGCGCTGCCCCCCTATACGCTCTCGCCGGCCATGGTCGCCGAGCTCAAGGCCGAGACCGAGGCGATGGCCAAGGCCCTGGGCATCGTCGGCCTGATGAACGTGCAGTACGCGATCAAGGGCGACGAGGTGTTCGTGCTCGAGGTCAATCCGCGCGCGTCGCGCACTGTGCCCTTCGTCGCCAAGGCGACGGGCCTGCCGGTCGCCAAGATCGGGGCCCGGGTGATGGCCGGGGCGAAGCTCGCCTCGTTCGCCCTCGACGCCACCGCGCTGGTGCCGCACGTCGCGGTGAAGGAGGCGGTGTTCCCGTTCGCCCGTTTCCCCGACGTGGACACGATCCTCGGCCCGGAAATGAAATCGACCGGCGAGGTGATGGGGCTCGACACCAGCTTCCCGCGGGCCTTCCTCAAGAGCCAGATGGGCGCCGGGGTGCGGTTGCCGGAGAGCGGGCGCGCCTTCATTTCGGTGCGCGATTCCGACAAGGCGGCCGCGGTGGGCGTCGCGCGGCGCCTCGCCGAGATGGGCTTTTCGATCGTGGCCACGCGCGGCACCGCGCAGCGGCTGCGCGAGGCCGGGATCGAGGCGGAGGTCGTCAACAAGGTGCTGGAGGGGCGACCGCATTGCGTGGACGCGATCCGGTCCGGGGAGGTGCAGCTCGTCGTCAACACCGCCTCCGGCGCGCAGTCGGTCGCCGACAGTTTCGACATCCGTCGCAGCGCGCTCACCCATGGTGTGCCGCACTACACGACGATGGCCGGCGCGCGGGCCGCGGCGCACGCCATCGCCGCGCTGCGATCGGGCTCCCTTGAAGTTGCGCCGCTGCAGGCTTATTTTCCACGGTCATTCTGACCAGCCGACGGCTGCGGGGCTAGCGCCCGGGAGCCGCCGGCTGTGGCGGAATTGCTGGAATCAAAACGAGATCCCCGCCACCAACCGCGAGTTGCCGAGGTTCGACGTGCAGAAATTTCCCATGACCGCGCCGGGACTGCAACGCCTGGAAGACGAGCTGCGCACGCTGAAGAGCGTCGAGCGGCCGGCGATCATTCGTGCCATCGCCGAGGCGCGAAGCCATGGCGACCTTTCGGAGAACGCCGAATACCACGCGGCACGCGAGCGGCAGAGCTTCATCGAGGGGCGGATCGCCGAGCTCGAGGAGATCGTTTCGGCGGCCGAGGTGATCGACCCTGCCGGGCTTTCCGGCGCGCACGTGAAGTTCGGCGCGCATGTCCGGCTGGTGGACGAGGAGACGGAACAGGAATCCTTCTACCAGATCGTCGGCGTGCACGAGGCGGACATCAAGGAGAAGCGGATCTCCATCTCTTCCCCGCTCGCCAAGGCGCTGATCGGCAAGAAGGCGGGCGATACGGTCTCCGTCCCCGCGCCGGGCGGCGATCGCAGCTACGAGATTCTCGCCGTCGACTACCGCTGAGCGGACGATGATCACGCTCGCGGATGTGCGCGCGGCCGCCGCGCGCATCGAAGGACGCATCCTGCGCACGCCAGCCGTTCCCTGCGCCGCGATCTCGCGCCTGGTGGAGGCGGAGGTCGTGCTCAAGCTCGACCATCTGCAGGCGACCGGGGCGTTCAAGGAGCGCGGCGCGGCCAACCGCCTGGCGCTGCTCTCGCCCGAGGAGCGCGGGCGCGGCGTGATCGCGATGTCCGCCGGGAACCATGCGCAGGCGGTGGCGCGACACGCCAGCCTGCTCGGCATCAAGGCGACGATCGTGATGCCGAAATACACGCCTTCGACCAAGGTGGTGCGCACCCAGGGCTGGGGCGCGCGCGTGGTGCTGCACGGCGAGATGCTCGCCGAGGCCGCCGAGCACGCGCACCAGCTGGCGGCCGCGGAAGGCCTGGTCTTCATCCATCCCTATGACGACGAGGCGGTGATGGCGGGCCAGGGCACGCTCGCCCTGGAGCTGCTGGCCGATTTCCCGGACCTCGACATGCTCGCGGTCCCGGTCGGCGGCGGCGGGCTGATCGCCGGGTGTGCGGTCGCCGCCTGCGCGCTCAAGCCGGGCATCGAGGTGGTGGGCGTCGAGGTTGCGGCCTATGCGGCGCTGGCGCAGCGCCTCGCGGGGCAGCCGGTTTCGGTGGGCGGCGCCACGATCGCCGAGGGCATCGCGGTGCGCGATATCGGCGAGAAGCCCTTCGCCGCGATCCGCGCCCATGTCGCCGAACTGCTCGTCGTGCCGGAGCGCGCGGTCGAGGCGGCGATCGCGCTGCTGGCCGAGGAAGCGAAGCTGGTCGTCGAGGGCGCGGGGGCCGCGGGCATTGCCGCGCTTATTGCGTTTCCGGAGCGGTTCGCCGGGCGCAAGGTGGGCGTGCCGGTCTGCGGCGGCAACATCGACAGCCGCATTCACGCCAACGTGATGCTGCGCAACCTGCTGCGCGACGGCCGGCTGACGCGGCTGATCCTGGAAATCCCGGACCGGCCGGGCGTGCTCGCCGACATCGCCGGCTGCATCGGCACTGCCGGCGGCAACATCATCGACGTCTCGCATCACCGGCTGTTCGCCTCGCCCTCGGTGCAGGCCGCCCAGCTTGAGGTGATGTTCGAGGCGCGCGATTCGGCCCACGCGGCCGAGATCGTGGCCGCGCTGGAACGAAGCTACACGGTGCGCCGGGCCTGAACGCGGCTCGCGTCCGGCCCGATGCCCGGGGCGGGCGCCCCCGCCGGCATGGCCGGGCTTGCCAGCAACCTCACGATCGGGCGGGACGGGCTTTGCCGCCTTTGCGCTCCAGGCCGCACAGCCTGCCGCCAACCGGATCGACGCGACGGCCGGCGCGCTCGCGGCTCGAGATCGTTGCCAATGCCCACCGGAATTCCATGACCGCTGCGGCGCGCCGGGACTGTCTCGGCAACGCGCGCGCATGCACCCTGCCCTCCACCCAAGTCGGGCGGCGAGGCGTCCCGGCTCGAGGTCACGGAGGCTTCCCTCTTTGATGGCGGACGCCGGCGCTGGCGTGCGCCTCGTTGCTTATCCATATTGATAACGCCGCCGCCGCCGCGGGACGGAAGCTCGCCTGGCGCAGCGCGGCGCTAACGCCCCCTTCGTTGCCGGACCTGGACCAGCCACCGCCGGGCCGTGCCCGGGCGATCCTTGAGGGGCTGTCCGGTGCGCCGCCAACGTTACGCAAGGCGACCAAGACCGCCGGACTGCCCGGTGAGCGGAACCTCGCCGCCGCGCTGCCGCCTGCCGACCTCGTCCAGGTACTGGAGCATGCCGCAACGCTGCGCAGGGAAGGCGCCGGCGCTTCCCGACAGAAGCCGCCGGCGGGCGCTCCGACCGAGGTTGCGCGCCGTGCCATTGCGGCGCAGGCTCACGACGTTGGAGGATCACCACCATGGCAAGCCTGAGCCAGTCCGATTTCGCCGCGCTGCTCCGCCGGGCGGGGCTCGATCTTTCCGAGACCGAGATCGACGAACTCTACAAGGGCGGCTTTCAGCCCTTCGAGGCGATGATCGAGAACGTGCGCGCCGGCGGCTCGCGCCCCCGGGCGTCCGAGCCGGCCCACGTGTTCAGCGTCAACGATCTGGCATGACGCCCACCATCGCCGAAGCCGCTCGCGCCATTGCGGCAAGGACGCTCTCGCCGGTCGAACTGACCAGGGCCTGCCTCGCGCGGATCGAGGCCCGCGACCCGATCCTGCATGCCTTCATCCTGCGCACGCCCGAACGCGCCCTCGCCGAGGCGGGCGCGGCGGAGGCGCGGCAGATGCGTCGCACCCTGCGCGGGCCGCTCGACGGCATCCCGATCGGCCACAAGGACATCTACGCGACCGCCGGGCTGCCGACGACGGCGCATTCGCGCCTGCTCGCCGATCATGTGCCGGGCTCGGATGCACAGACCGTCGCGATGCTGAGCGGCGCCGGCGCGGTGCTGATGGGCAAGCTCGCAACGCATGAATTCGCCATCGGCGGCCCGAGTTTCGACCTTCCCTGGCCGCCGGCGCGCAACCCGTGGGATCCGACTCGTTTCACATCCGGCTCGTCCTCCGGCACCGGCGCGGCGGTCGCGGACGGCATGATCCTGGGTGGCACCGGGTCCGACACCGGTGGCTCGATCAGGGGGCCGGCGGCGCTGTGCGGGATCGCCGGCATCAAGCCGACCTATGGGCGGTGCTCGCGCCGGGGGATCGTCCCCCTGGCCTTTTCGCTCGACCACGCGGGCCCGCTCGCGTGGACGGCCGAGGATTGTGCGCTGCTGCTGCAGGCCATGGCGGGACACGACCCGCTCGACCCGGCCAGTGCCGATGTTCCGGTGCCGGATTTTTCGGCGGGGATCGGCGGCTCCGTGCAGGGTCTGCGCATCGGCGTGGTGCGGCATTTCCACGAGCGTGACAATCCCGCGACGCCGGCCTGCGCGCGCGCCGTCGAGGACAGCGCCCGGGTGCTGGCCGCCGGTGGCGCCGCGCTGCGCGAGGTGACGCTGCCGCCGCTGATGGATTACCAGGCCGCGAACAGCCTGATCCTGCAGGCCGAGGCCTGGACCCTGCACGAGCCATGGATCACCACGCGCTTCCGCGAATACGGCGAGATCATGCGCTCACGCCTCGCGATGGGGGCGGTGATGAGCGCCGCCGACTACATCCAGGCCCTGCGGCGCCGGCGCGAGCTGGTGGCGGCAACTCGCGCGGGCATGGCCGAGCTCGAACTGCTGCTGGTGGCGGGCGCACAGTCCGAGGCCCCGCCGATCGATTCTGTACCGAAATGGACAGCGCTGGGCAGGCCGGGCTTCCTGGCGCCGTTCAACCTCACGGGCCTGCCCGCCCTCTCGGTCTGCGCGGGGTTCGGTGAGGGCGGGCTGCCGGTCGGCGTGCAGGTGGTCGGGCATGCCTGGCAGGAGCCGATCGTGTTTCGGGCCGGTCATGTGATCGAACGCGAGCTGGCCGAGCGCGGGCGACGGCCGCAAGGCTGAGATGCGCGCGCTGGGTGGGGCGATCCGCGACGCGTTCCTGATCGATCCTGGCGCGTGCACGGTCAATCACGGTTCCTATGGCGCGACCCCGCGCGTGGTGCTGGCGGAACAGGACCGCTGGCGCGCGACGATGGAGGCGCAGACCTCGCACTTTTTCAGCCGTGTCCTGCCCGGCGCCCTGCGCGAGGCGGCGGGCCGGCTCGCCGCCCATGTCGGTGCGGCGCCCGAGGATCTCGCCTTCGTGCCGAACGCAACCACCGGGGTGAACGCGGTGCTGCGCTCGCTCGACATCGCGCCGGGCGACGAGATCCTGCTGCTGAGCCATGTCTACGGCGCGGTGCGCAACACCGCGCGCTACGTGGCCGAACGGACCGGTGCGCGCCTGGTGGAAGCGCCCCTGCCCTGGCCCCGCCCGAACGCGGCGGACATCGTCGCGAACGTCGCCGCCGCGATAACACCGCGGACGCGGATCGCCGTGCTCGACCACATCACCTCGCCGAGCGCCGTGCTGGTGCCGATCGCGGAGCTGGTTGCGCTGTGCCGCGACCGCCGCGTGCGGGTGCTGGTGGATGGGGCGCACGCACCGGGCCAGGTGGCGCTCGATGTCGGCGCGCTCGGGGCCGACTGGTACACCGGCAACGCGCATAAATGGCTGTTCGCGCCGAAGGGCTGCGCCTTCCTGCATGCGCGGCGGGAGGCGCAGCCGGGGTTGCATCCGGCGGTGATCAGCCACGGGCTCGGTCGCGGCTTCGCCGCCGAATTCGACTGGACCGGAACGATCGATCCCAGTGCCTATCTGGCGATCGGGGCGGCGCTGGATTTCCATGCCGCCCTGGGCGGCGCCGCGCTGATGGCGCGCAACGCGGCCCTGGCGGGAGCAGCGGCGATCAGGCTCGCCGCCCGGCTCGGAACCGAGACCGGGCATGGCAACGGCGCCTGCGGCGCGATGGCAACCCTGCGCGTGCCCGGCCCGGGCACGCCGCCGGCGGCGGCCCTGTTGCGCGAACGGCTGCTGGAGGCGGGCTGCGATGCGCCGGTGCATGCGCTGCAGGGCGGGCTGTGGCTGCGCCTGTCCGCGCAGGCCTACAACGAGCCTGCCGACTACGACCGGCTCGGCACGATCCTGCAATCAGTGCTTCAGCGCAACGAATAGGAGAGACGCATGCCGGCGACCAATCCACGCTGGACCCGCCGTCCGCCGCGTTCGACCTGGGGCGACTGGGGGCCGGACGACGAGCTGGGCCGGCTCAACCTGCTGACGCCGCAGAAAGTGCTGCAGGGGATTGCCGAGGTGCGCGAGGGGCGCAGCTTCTGCCTCTCGCTTCCGCTCGACTATCCGGGCGGCAACGTGCTCAACCCGCGGCGCAACCCACCGGTGCTCGAGCCGACGCGGCGCGAGCACGGAGCGCCGAACATGACCTATCCGCTGCGCTGCGACGACCCCACGGCAACCGACGTGATCTGCGACGATCGCGTGCTGCTGACGCTGCAATACTCGACGCAATGGGACAGCCTCGCGCATGTCGGGCAGATGTTCGACGCCGATGGCGACGGCGTGCCCGAGGACCGCTTCTACAACGGCTATCGCGCCGGCGAGGACATCGTCGGTCCGCTGGCCTGGACCGGCACCGCGGCGCACGAGACCGGTCGCGCGCCGGGGGCCTACCGGCTCGGCGTCGAGAACATGGCCGCCGCCTGCATGCAGGGTCGCGGCGTCCTGGTCGACCTGCTGGCCCATACCGGGCCGCGGGCCGAGATCGTCGGCTATGAGCGGCTGATGGGCATCATGCACGCCGACGCCGTGACGGTGGAGCCGGGCGATTTCCTGTTGCTGCGGACCGGCTTCGCCGAGATGGTCCTGGGCATGGGCCGCCAGCCGGACCGCGCCAGGCTGTTCAGCTCGGCGCCGGCGCTCGACGGGCGCGACGAGAAGCTGCTCGACTGGATCGGCGAGAGCGGCGTGGTGGCGCTGATCGCCGACAACTACGCGGTCGAGGCGCATCCGGCTCGACCCTGTGCCGAGGAGGCCTGCGCCACGCTGCCGTTGCACGCGCATTGCCTGTTCCGGCTCGGCGTCTATCTCGGGGAGCTCTGGCACCTCACGGCGCTGGCGGACTGGCTGCGCGCAGCCGGGCGCAGCCGCTTCCTGCTGACGGCGCCACCGCTGCGCCTGCCCGGTGCCGTCGGCTCGCCCGCGACCCCGGTGGCGACCGTCTAGCCGCGCGGCAGGTGACATGCGCGCTGGCAGCGGCTAGAGCAGCCTGCGGTCTGCCTGAGCCTGTTCGGTTCAGTGAGCCTGTCCGGTTAAGGCAGACCGCAGACAAGTTGCTCTACATTCCAAATTTCCAAAGCAGGAAATCCGGCCCGATGATTCAATCTGGTCGGATACGGCTCTAGGCGGACGCATGGCCTGGCTGCGGATCACCGAACTCTGCCTGCCGCTCGACCATGCGCCCGAGGCGCTGCGCGAGGCGGTGCTGGCGCGGCTCGGTCTGGTGGCGGAGGAGTTGCTCGGATTGAGCCTGTTCCGCCGCGGCTGGGATGCGCGCGGGCGCGCACGGGTGCGCCTCGTGCATACTGTCGATGTCGAGCTGGCGGCCGCGACCGCACGGCGGGTGCTGGCGGCCCACGCCGCCGACCGCGGCATCGTCGCGCGGCCCGACATGCGCTACCCCGGCCTGGACCGCGCCCCGGAAGGCGCGCCGCGGCCGGTCATCGTCGGCGCCGGGCCGTGCGGCCTGTTTGCCGCCCTGATCCTGGCCCAGGCCGGCTACCGTCCGCTGCTCCTCGAACGCGGCCGGATGGTACGCGAGCGTACCCGCGACACCTGGGCCCTGTGGCGGCGCGGCGTGCTGACGGCGGAGAGCAACGTGCAATTCGGCGAAGGCGGCGCCGGCACCTTCTCCGATGGCAAGCTGTATTCGGGTGTCAGCGATCCGCGGCACCTCGGACGCAAGGTGCTGGAGGAGTTCGTGCGCGCCGGCGCGCCGGACGAGATCCTGGTCAGTGCCAAGCCGCATATCGGCACCTTCCGCCTGGTCTCCATGCTGGAGAAGCTGCGCGCGACGATCGAGGCGCTGGGCGGCGAATACCGCTTCGAGAGCCGCGTCGACGATTTCATTATCGAAATGACAGGCGGCGTGCGGCGGCTGCGCGGCGTTGTGCTGGCGGGCGGCGGGACGCTGCGGGCAGACCATGTCGTGCTCGCGCCCGGGCACAGCGCGCGCGACCTGTTCGCGACGCTGCACGCCCGCGGGGTGGCGATG
>JAJXSZ010000118.1 GCA_021784255.1 Pseudomonadota bacterium
AAGGGATAGCAGTTTCCGGAGCCGGCGTCCGCCGGCAAGCCGACGATGACACTCGCCATCGCGGGGTGGGAAGAGGCGACCACGCCTCCGATCAGAAGGCCGCCGATCAGCAGGCCGGTCCGTTTCGTAAGCACGATGTCGCCTCCATGATATTACGTTTTTGGGGGTAGTACGTTTTTGGTGGGTATTACGTTTTTAGGTGGTATGACGCTTTTGGCGGTGTATGACGCTTTTTTGGCACGGAATATCGCCGAACCCTTCCGGAAGGTTACCATAGCGTTGATTTTTCGCCGCCGGCAACAAAAAAGAGGTCTCCCTCCCTAAATATCCACGCTGAATATCCATGCTGGATTTCCACGCCGACTATCCGCGCTGGGCCCGCGCCGCATGGCGGGCGCAGTTTCCCCGCCGCCACGGCCCGCGCGATGGTGTCGCGGCGCCGGTGCGCGCTGCCCGCAAGCGCCTGAGGTTAACGTTTTAATTCGACGCGGCCTGGAAGCGGCGGCGTTCATAACGGTAGCAAAACGAGCCCGCGGCGCGGCGGCGCCGGCGCGAACGCAATCCCTGGCGCCTGCCCCCGCGCTCCGATAGAAGCCGGCCCGAGGATGGTGCAATGCACAGCGGCAATCCCGACATCGTCGTGATCGGCGGCGGCCACGCCGGCACGGAAGCCGCGGCGGCGGCGGCGCGCATGGGCGCGCGGACCCTGCTCGTCACGCATAGCCGGGCGACGATCGGCGCGATGTCCTGCAACCCTTCGATCGGCGGCGTCGGCAAGGGCCACCTGGTGCGCGAGATCGACGCGCTGGACGGCGTCATGGGCCGCGCGGCGGACATGGCCGCGATCCATGTCAAGCTGCTGAACCGCTCCAAGGGCCCGGCGGTGCGTGGCCCGCGGGCGCAGGCCGACCGGCGCCTCTACCGCGATGCCGTCCGCGCGCTGCTGGATGAGACGGCGAATCTCGCCATCCACGAGGGCGCGGTGGAGGATTTGGAGCGCCATGCCGACGGCTCCATCGCCGCGGTCGTCATGGCCGACGGGTCGCGGATTCGCTGCGCCGCGGCGGTGTTGACGACGGGGACGTTCCTGCGTGGAGTCATTCATGTCGGAAGTCGACAGACTCCCGCCGGTCGCGTCGGCGAAGCGCCGGCGATACAACTGGCGGTGCGGCTCCAGGCGCTGCGCCTGCCGATGGGGCGGCTCAAGACCGGCACACCGCCGCGGCTCGACCGTGCCAGCCTCGACTGGGAGAGCCTGACCGCCGACCCCGGCGATGCCGAGCCGGAGCCGTTCTCGACGCTGACCGAGGCGATCACCAACCCGCAGGTCGCCTGCCGCCTCACCGCGACGACGCCGGCAACGCATGCGCTGATCCGCGAGAACCTGCATCTCTCGGCGATCCATCTCGGCCATATTTCCGGGCGCGGGCCGCGCTACTGCCCGTCGATCGAGGACAAGGTGCAGCGCTTCGCGGCCCGCGAGCGCCACCAGATCTTCCTCGAACCCGAGGGGCTGGACGACCCGACGATCTACCCGAACGGCATTTCCACCTCGCTGCCGGAGGATGTGCAGGGCCGGATGCTCGCCACCATCCCGGGGCTGGAGCGCGCGCGCATGCTGCGCCCGGGCTATGCGGTCGAATACGACTACGTGGACCCCCGCGCCCTGCTGCCGACGCTGGAGCTGAAGGCGCTGCCCGGGCTGTTCCTCGCCGGGCAGATCAACGGCACCACCGGCTACGAGGAGGCGGCGGCGCAGGGCGTCCTGGCGGGGATCAACGCCGCGCGGCGCGCGGCCGGCGCGCCCGGCACGACGCTGGACCGCGCGCAGGCCTATATCGGCGTGCTGGTGGACGACCTGGTCACCCAGGGCGTGTCCGAGCCATACCGGATGTTCACCTCGCGGGCGGAATACCGGCTCCACCTGCGCGCGGACAACGCGGATCTGCGCCTGACCGACTGGGGCATCGGGATCGGTGTCGTCGGGTCGCGGCGCGCCGCGGCGCACACTCTCTATAAGGGCGATGTCGAGGCGGCGCGGGCCGGGCGCCCGGCGGGGACGCGGGCGCGGCTGGAGGTCGCGACCGAGGCGCTGTATGCGGGCTATCTGCGGCGGCAGGAGGCCGAGATCCGGGCGTTCCGACGCGAAGAGATGGCAGCGCTGGCGCCGGAGCTGGACTATGCGGCGATCGGCGGCCTGTCGGCGGAACTGCGGGAGAAGCTGAACTCGGTCCGCCCGGCCTCGCTCGGCGCGGCATCGCGGATCCAGGGCATGACGCCGGCGGCGCTGGCGGCGCTGCTGGCGCATGTCCGCGCCGGCTAAGCCCTGGAAACCGGACGAAATTGATTCACGTGAAACATCGGAGTCCTGGAATCAGACTCGCCCCCCAAGTCATTGTTTCACGTGAAACATCGGAGCGGCTGGCTGCCTACGAGGCGGTTTTGCGGGCCTGGAGCCCGAAAATCAACCTGATAGCGGCCGCCGACCTCCCCTTGCTGCGCCCCCGCCACATCGACGACGCCCTCGCGCTCGTGGCGCTGATCCCGCCCGGAACCGCCCGCGCCGTCGATCTCGGCTCGGGCGGCGGGCTGCCGGGGCTGGTGCTGGCGATCGCCACCGGGATCGCCTTCGACCTCGTCGAGTCCGACACCCGCAAGGCCGCCTTCCTGCGCGAGGCGGCGCGGGTGGCCGCCGCGCCCGTCACCGTCCACCGCGCCCGGATCGAGGCCGTCTCGCTGCCGCCGGCACCGCTCGTCACCGCCCGCGCCCTCGCCCCGCTGCCGCGCCTGCTCGAATTATCGGCCCGATTCATCGCTCCCGGCGGCCTGGCGCTGTTTCCGAAGGGCCATCGCCTCGAAGAGGAATTGACGCAGGCGCGCCGGGCGTGGACGATGGCAGCCGAGATCCACCAGGGCCCCAATGGCCCGATTCTCTCCGTGAGCGATCCTTGCCCCATCCCAGCATGATCCTGGCGATCGCCAACCAGAAAGGCGGCGTCGGCAAGACCACCACCGCGACGAACCTCGCCGCCGGCCTCGCCGCGCGCGGCCAGCGCGTGCTGCTGGTCGATATCGACCCCCAGGGCAACGCCTCCACCGCCTTCGGCATCCACCGCAACGACCGCACCAAGGGCACCTATGCCGTCCTGCTCGGCACGCCGCTCGCCGAGGCCGCGCGGCCCACCGGCATCAAGGGGCTCGACATCGTCCCCGCCGACCCCGACCTCGCCGGCGCCGAAATCGAGCTCATCAGCGAAAAACGGCGGGAATTCCGCCTCCGCGAGGCGCTTGCGGACGCGCCCTACGACATCGTCCTCATCGATTCCCCGCCCTCGCTGACGCTCCTGACCCTCAACGGCCTGGTCGCGGCGACCGGCGTGCTGGTGCCGCTGCAATGCGAGTTCCTGGCGCTGGAGGGCATCACCCAGATCACGCGCACGATCGAGGCCATCCGCCGCAGCCTCAACCCCAAGCTGCGGCTCGAGGGCGTGGTGCTGACCATGTACGACCGCCGCAACAACCTCTCCGAGCTGGTGGCGGCCGATGCCCGCACCTTCTTCAACGCCAAGGTGTTCGACACCGTGATCCCGCGCTCCGTCCGGCTCTCCGAGGCGCAGAGCTACGGGCGGCCGGTGCGCGACTACGACCCGAAATCCCCCGGCGCGCTCGCCTACGAGGCGCTGGCCGAGGAAGTGCTCGCGAGGGAGACCATGCCGGCATGAGCAAACCCCCCAAGCTCGGCCGCGGCCTCGCCGCGCTGATCGGCGACGCCGCCGCTCCCACCCCCGCCGAGGGCATCGCCACCGTCCCGATCGAGCAGCTCAGCTCCAGCCCCTACCAGCCCCGCCGGCACTTCGACGAGGCGAAGATGGCGGAGCTCACGGAGTCGATCCGCGCCCGCGGCGTCCTCCAGCCGCTGCTGGTCCGCCCGAAGGACGACGGCTGGGAGATCATCGCCGGCGAGCGCCGCTGGCGCGCCGCCCAGATGGCCGGGCTGCACGATATCCCGGTGCTGGTGCGCAGCCTCACCGACGACGAGGCCGCCGCCGCCGCCATCATCGAGAACGTCCAGCGCACCGACCTCAACCCGGTCGAGGAAGCCGAGGGCTACAAGCGCCTCTCCACCGATTTCGCGCTGACGCAGGAGGCGATCGCCCAGGCCACCGGCAAGTCGCGCAGCTACATCGCCAACGCCGTCCGCCTGCTGACCCTGCCCGAGGAAGTGCTCGCCATGCTGCGCCAGGGCGAGCTGACCGCCGGCCACGCCCGCACCCTGATCGGCCAGCCCGACGCCACCGAGCGCGCGAAGCGCCTCGCCGAGCGCGGCATGACGGTCCGCCAGGCCGAGAACCTGGCCAACCCGCGCCAGGCCAGGCGCCCGGCGGAGCGCGACGCCGATATCGACGCCCTGGAATCCCGGCTCGCGGAGGCGCTGGGCCTGCGGGTCGCGATCGTCCATGGCCGCAGCGGCGGCTCGCTGACCATCCGCTACCGCGATCTCGACCAGCTCGACATGGTCATCGCCAAGCTCAGCGACTAAATATCGCGACTTATCGACGTTTTTATCTGCTCGCGTAGCCAGTCCAGCCGCCCGGCCGGGTCCTGCCACAGCGCGCGCGGCATCTCGCCCAGCGCGATCCGCCCGTCCTGCACCGCCGCCGCCAGCGCCGCATCGCCGCACGCCGCCTCCAGCGCCTCCGCGCCGCACAGCGTCGCGCTGGCGCCGGCATCGGTCACCCCCGCCACCGCGGCGAGATCGGGCGCGCCGATGGACACACGGCGCGCATTTTCCGCCAGAAACGCCGCAAGCGGGTTGTCCGCCCCGCTGTCGCCGCCACCGTCGCCCAGCGCGGCCAGCATGTCCGGGTCCAGATCGCGCGCCAGAAGATCCCGCGCCGAGACGGAACGCTCCTCGGCCGCAACCGCCGCGCGCACCGCCTCCGCCGTCTCGCCGATTCCCGCGAGGTGCGGCATGTTGTCTCCCGCCTCGGCTGCTTTCGCGAGCGCGGATTCGAGCTCGGCGAGCACCGCGCGCCGCCGCCCCAGGCTCTCCTCCGCGGCCAGCACGAACAGCAGCGGCGCCAGCTCCACGATCAGCGCCTCGGCGACGCGATAGCGACGCGCGGCGAGGATCGCGGCGTTGCGCGCCGCCTGGCTGACCTCCACGGTCCAGCGCCCGCGCGGCGCCGGCGCCACCTCCGGCAGCGGCCGCTCGCCGGTCAGCATCGCCGGCTCGACATTGAGCGCGCGGGCGAGCCGGCGCTGCGTGTCCGCCCGGTTGCCCGGCTGCATGCCGTTCTCGATGCGCCAGACGCTGTCCTTGGAGATGCCGGCGCGCTCGGCCAGCGTGTGCAGCCGCAGCCCCTGGCGACGCCGGAGTTCCCGCAGCAGTTCCGGACGGATTGGCAGCGCCATGACGACCTCCGCGGCGATCATGCCCCCGGATGCGTCGTCAATCCAGCCCCGTGTCGAATCGGTCCCGGAAGGCCTTCGATTCGCATTGATTCCGATTCGGATTCATTATGAAATCGGCGCGCAACGATAATGCCGAGACTGGGACGGCATAAAAGAGTCAAAGGCCGGGACCGACGGCCCCGGACCCCGATTCATCGGTGACGCGCGGCCTATTCCCTCGCGTCGACGTAGACGAGTTCCGCCGCCGAGGTCGCCTTGATCTCCAGCCGCTTCTCGCCCGCCATCGCCACCCCCGCGCGCTCCGGCACGGCGACGCCGTTGATGGCCAGCGTGCCGCGCGACGCAACGAGATAGACCACGCGTCCCGGCCCTGGAGTCACGATATGGGTCGCGCCGATTTCCAAGGTGCCAGCAGCGAAAGCTGCGTCGGCATAGAGCGGCAATGCCGATTCATCGCGCTGCTCGCGCCCGTCTGCCAGCACCGCGATGCCACCGCGCGGAAAACGCCGCGTCGCCCAGCCGGGCGCCACCCGCGCGCGGTCCGGCCGGATCCAGATCTGGAACAGCCGCGTCGGCTCGGTCTCCCGGTTGTGCTCGGCGTGCACGATGCCGGTGCCGGCGTGCATCACCTGGATGTCGCCCGCCGCCGTCCGCCCCTCGTTGCCGAGGCTGTCGCGGTGCGTGATCGCGCCCTCGCGTACATAGGTGATGATCTCCATCTCCCGGTGCGGATGCGGGTCGAACCCCGTGCCCGGCGCGATCGTGTCGTCGTTCCAGACCCGCAGCGCGCCGAACCCCATCCGCGCGGGATCGTGGTAGCCGGCGAAGCTGAAATGGTGCCGGGCATTCAGCCATTCGTTCTGAAAGGCGCCGAGGCCGTCGAGCGGCCGCACGTCGATCATCGTCAGGTCCTCCGGTTATTCGTTCGATATCGAACGATCAGCCGGGGATGTGGTCGCTCGCCTCCTTCGCCGCAAGGGCACAGGCGCTGCCCGGCATTGCCGCCGCGGCATGGCCGAGCTTGCGCAGCAGCGCCGCCAGCCGCTCCAGCTCCGGGCGGGTCAGCCCGCCCATCGCCAGCGCGATATCGGCGGCATGGCGCGGGAACAGTTCCTCGATCAGCGCCCGCCCGCGATCGGTCAGCCCGACGGTGACGCTGCGCCGGTCGCTGGTGGCGCGGCAGCGCGCGATCAGGTCCCTGGCCTGCAGCTTGTCGAGCACGTCGGTCATGTTCGCGGCGGAGGTCAGCACCTTGCGGCCCAGCTCGCGCTGGCTCATCGGCCCCTTGTGCAGCAGCGCCTCGAGCACGCCGATCTGCGTCGTCGTCAGGGCATGCGCGGCGAGCAGCGGCTCGACCGCGCCGACCACCGCGCGGGCCGCCCGCAGCAGCTTAACGTAGGCCCTGACGGCCGCGATGGTGCAGGGTGCCTCGACGCCATACATCGTCCCCCGAGGCGGGGTCGAACCATCCATTTTCTTCCGTCCGTTTCACCGGCACATCAACACCGGCAGCGTCGCGTGCTCCAGCACATGGCGCGTCACCCCGCCGAGGATCAGCTGGCGCAGGCGCGAATGGGAATAGGCGCCCATCGCCATCAGGTCGGCGCCGAACTCCGCGGCACCCTTCAGCAATCCCGCGCCGACGTCGCGGTCCACCGGGCGGAAGACTGCGATATCGGCATTGATGTCGTGCAGCGCCAGGTAGGCCTGCAGGTCCGCCGCCCCCGGCCCGCGGCGGTGATACTCGTCCGCGGTCAGGATCCGCACCGCGGCGGCGCGCTTCGACCACGGCAGCACCGCCTGCACCGCCGCCGCCGACTCCGCCGTGCCGTTCCAGGCGATGGCGACGCGGGTGCCCAGCGTCGCCGGCGCCGCGTGCGGGGCGATCAGCACCGGCCGGCCGGAATCGAACAGCACCGCGTGCAGCGCGTCCGAGGAGGAGACGTCCTCCCCCACCTCCGGGTGCGGCACGATGGTGAGGTCGGCAAGCCGCGCCTGCTGCGCAACCAGGTCCTCCTCGCGGCCGGTGATGGCGGCGAAGCTCGCGGTGGCCGTCCCCGCCCCGGGCCGGGCATCGGCCAGGGTCAGGCCGTGGGTGGCGACGAAGCGGGCGAACATCTCGTGCACGGCGCGGGCCCGTTCGCCGGACTCCTTCTCCGTCGCCGTCATCATCTCCTCGATCATCGCGCCGGAGAGCCCCTCGCCCGCCAGCGGCGCGACGTCGCGCGAATCGACGCGGACGTGCAGCGCCGTCACATGGGCCGTCCAGCTCCGCGCGACCATGAGCGCCATCGTCAGCGCCGCCTCTCCGGCAGCGGTGCTGGTCAGCGGCAGCAGCAGCTTGCGGATCGCCATGCTCGGTTCTCCTTCCCGGTCCCTTGAAAGGGTAGCACACACTTCGCCGCCGGCGTCATGCCGGTGCAAGGCCGGGTCAGCCGACCGCCTGCACCATGCCGGCGCGCCGCAGCGCCGCGAGGATGGCCGCCGCCGCCGCCGGCGCGTCGGTGGCCTCGACCGCCAGCCAGTCGCCCGGCCCCGGATCGCCGGCGAGCGCGGATTCCAGCACCCGCAGGTCGGCGTCGGAGGCATCGGCCCGGCGCGCGGCGATGCGCGCGCGCAGCGTCGGCGCCGGCGCGGTCAGCCAGACCCCGAGAAACGGCTGCTCGCCCGCGGCGCGGCGCAGCAGCGCGCGATGCGCCGGGTTCATGAAGGTCGCATCGGCGATCGCCCCGTGGCCGCGCGCCGCCCGCGCCATCGCCGCCAGGGCCTTGAAAACATTCTCGCTCGCGGCCGGCGTGTAGGCTTCCTCGCCGAGCCGCACCTCCGGTGCCACGCCGTGCAGACGCTTGCGCACCTCGTCCGAGCGCAGCACCAGCGCCCCCGGCGCCGCACCGATCGCCGGGGCGAGGAGCCGCGCGACCGTGGATTTGCCGACCCCCGGCAGGCCGCCGATGGCGAGCACGAAGCCGGGCGGCGGGGCGAGATAGGCGCGGGCGCGGGCCAGCCCGGCGCGTCCCGCCTCAGCCTCGCCGCGCGTCGCCGAGACATGCGCGCGGATCATGGCTCGCAGCGACATGAACAGCGGCAGGCCGGTGACCAGCCCGGCATCGCCGTCGCGGGCGACGAAGCGGTTGAGCACCCGGTTCGCCGCCGCCCGGCCGGCCCGCGTCTCGAGGTCCATGAGCAGGAAGGCGAGATCGTAGCCGATGTCGAAGCAGGCCAGCGCCTCGTCGAACTCCAGCGCGTCGATCGGCGCCGGGCGCCCGCCCCAGAGCACGATGTTGCCGAGATGCAGGTCGCCGTGCAGGCGCCGCAGCCGCTCCGGCCGGCCGGCGAGCCACGGCCCGAGCGCGGCCAGCGCGGCCAGCGCCCCGGCGCGCCAC
>JAJXSZ010000119.1 GCA_021784255.1 Pseudomonadota bacterium
CCTCGCCGGCGCGCCCGGCGGGTCAGGATGCGGTTGCGGCGGCCACCGCGCCTGACGCCGCGGGGGTTGCGAAGACGATTGCGATAATGAAACAGCATGCCAGCACAGGAGGGCATCCATCATGGAGTCGGGGCTCGACTTCGTTGAGGTCGGACAGCACTACACGTTCGCCAAGACTGTCGGTGAGACGGATGTCACGCTGTTCGCCGGGATCACCGGCGACTTCAGCGACACGCACGTGAACGATCAGTACATGAAGACCCGGACCAACCTGGGCGGCCGCATCGCGCATGGCGCGCTGATCGTGGGCTTCATGTCGACGGTCTCGACGATCAGCATCGCCCACGTCATCCATCGGGAGAACCTGAGCGATTTTCCCGTCTCCGCCGGCTACGACAGGATCCGTTTTCTCAAGCCGGTCCTGCTCGGCGACACGGTGACGGTGCACTATCGCGTCGCCGAGGTCGACCGCCAGCGCGGCCGCAGCCTGGCGGACATGGAGGCCGTGAACCAGCACGGCGAGACGGTGGCGGTGGGCCGGCACGTGATGCGCTGGGCGAAGAAGCTGTCGGCGGCCGGCTGATGGGTCTCCTGGGAACCGGCGTCCTTGCCATCTGGAACGGCATCGCGCCCGGTGCCGATGCCGATTTCGCGGCCTGGCATGTGCGCGAGCATATCCCCGAGCGGATCGCCGTTCCCGGCTTTCTGCGCGCTCGCCGCTATGCCGCGATCGAGGGCGAACCTGCCTACTTCAACTTCTACGAGACCACGTCGCCGGACGTACTCGTCTCGGCGGCGTATGTCGCGCGACTGAACGACCCCACGCCATGGACGCGCCGCATCGTGGCGCAGTTCCGCGACACCAGCCGCACCGTCTGCGACGTCGCGCTCAGTCTCGGGCGCGGCGAGGGCGGCGTCATCGAAACGATCCGGCTGCAGCCGGCTACGCCCGATCCCGCCGAATACCGCGTGGCTATGGAACGCGGCGTGCTGCGAGCCTTGGTGGCGGCGCCGGGAATAACCGGGGTGCATCTGCTCCAGGGGCGTCCCGGCGACAGTGCCGGTGGCACGGTGGAGAAGGCGCTGCGCAGCGGAACGGACGCGATCGCGGACTGGATCCTGCTGGTCGAGGCGGTCGACGCCGCCTGTCTGCGCGCCGCCCGCGAGGAGGCGAGTTCGGATGGCCTGCTTGCGCGCGCGCAGACTCGGCAAGGGTGCCGGCGCGGTCTTTATGCGCTGCAATTCGGTCTGACCGCCGGCGAGCAGCGCTAGAGCCATGTCCGATCCGATAGAATCATCCGGCCGGATTTCTTGGCCTGGAAAACAATGTATCGGGCGCAGCCGCTGGTCGCGCGCGTCGCGCCGGCCCGGCGGGTTGAGCGCGAGCGCCGTCACCAAGACGGCGATGCCGGGCAGCAGCGTGAGCCGGTGGTCGACGCCGGGCCCGCAGCCCGGTGACGCAACGAACGCGCCCCTCGGGTCGCGACGCAAACCCCGCCGTCACCGCCGACCCGCGTCTGCCCCTTTGGCGCGGCGCGGCACGCTCTCGCGCCGGCTGGCGCGCGGCACCGGGCCGGACGACGATCGCTCCATGATCTCGACCTCGCATTCGAGCTCGGTCGAGGGTTGTTTGCCCGCGAGCGTGGCGACCACATAGTCGGCGGCCAGACGCCCAACCTCGTCGCTGCGGATCCGCAGGGTCGTGATCGGCACGGGCAATTCCTGCATGATCTCGACGTCATCGTAGCCGACGATGGACATCTCGCCGGGCAGCGCGATCCCGCGTGCCGTCGCTTCCAGCACGGCGCCGACGGCGAGATAGGCGTTGCCGCAGATGACCGCGGTCGGCCATGGTTTTTTCTCGATGATCTTCCGGAACAGGGCGCGCCCTTCGGCAATGGTCCAGCGGCCCTCGACGAGATGCTGCGGTCGGACCGACAGGCCCATTTCCGACAGCGCGTCGCGAACGCCCTGCAGGCGTGCCGCCGCGCGGTCGTTGTTGTGCGCCGACTGGGCGATCACGCCGAAGCGGCGATGCCCGAGCCGCAGCAGGTAGCGCGTCAGGCCGTGCATCGCGCGCCGGTTGTCCGGTCCGACGCAATGATGCCGCCACTCCGGATCGTAGTTGAACGTCTTCACATAGGGAACGCTGAGCCGGTCGAGCAATCCGATGGTCTGCGGATCGTGGGCGTTGCCCACCAGCACCACCGCGTCGACGCCGCGCTCGACGAACTGGCGGACCAGCAGGTGCTCCTGCGCCAGGTCGTAATGTGAGCATGCCAGCAGCAGCGTGTAGCCGCGGCTCCTGAGCTCGCCCTGGAGCGCCTCGGCGGCGCGGGCAAAATCCCCGTGTGACAGCGTGGGGAAAACCGCACCGACGGCGCCGGTGCGGCGCGTCGCCAGGGCTCGCGCGGTGCCGTCGGGGACCCAGCCCAGCCGGGCCGACGCCGCGGCAACGCGCTCGCGCAAGGTGGCGGAGACCCGCTCGGGCGTGTTCAGGACGCGCGAGACGGTTGCCGTGGACACGCCGGCCATCCGCGCGACGTCGCGCAGGCCGACCGGCCGCCCCGGTCTGCCGTCATGACCGGGGCTTGGCGGAGCTCCTGGCGTGGGCATCTTCGTCATTCGGATTCCATCGCCGTTCTTTGCCACGGAGTTTATCCGGCGGGCCAGCCGAATGTCGCGCCCGGCCACGCCGGCGCGCGTCGGGGAGATCGCTTACATGGCCGGCCCCGGCATGGCGCGGTTCGGCACGGCTTTACCCCGGGATTTGATTATGTGAAACCGCTTACGTCGCCGTGCCGGCCCGACGCCGGGCGCGGCCAGCGCGGGTCGGATGAAGGGGAGGGCCATGCAGCGTCTCAAGGTAGCGGTTGTCGGGTGCGGATGGGTCGCCGGTACGCAGGTGAGGGAAGGGTTCGGCGCCCTGCCGGACCGCTTCGACGTGGCGGCCTGCTGCGACAGCGTCGCCGAGCGCGCCCAGGCCTTCGCGGTCGAACACGGCATTGCGCGCTGGACACGCGCGATCGAGGACATCATCGCCCTGCCGGAGATCGACGTCGTCAGCATCTGCACGCCGCCCATGCTGCATCACGCCATGGCCGTCGCGGCACTGGCGGCCGGCAAGCATGTCATCTGCGAGAAGCCGTTCACGAGCTCGCTCGCCCTGCTCGACGACATCAGAGCGGCCGAGGCAGCCTCGCGTGGCCGGATCATGCCGATTTTCCAGTACCGGTTCGGTCAGGGAATCTGGAACGTGCGCCACCTCATCCGCTCGGGCCTGCTCGGCAAGCTCTATGTCGCTTCCGCCGAGACTGCCTGGCGGCGCGGTCCCGATTACTATCGCGTTCCCTGGCGCGGCAAATTCGCGAGCGAACTCGGCGGCGTGCTGCTGACGCAATCGATCCATATCCACGATCTTCTGCTCTGGCTCGCCGGCCCGGTTGCCGCGGTGAGCGCGTTCAAGGCCACGCGCGTCAATCCAGTCGAAGTGGAGGACTGCGCGGTGGCGAGCCTGCAACTGGCCGACGGATCGCTCGCATCGCTCACGGCGACACTGGGATCGGTGCGGCCCGCCACCCGGCTGCGCCTCTGCTTCGAGAATGCCGTCATCGAGCGGCTCGCCTACGATGCCGACGCCATCCGGCCCGGCCAGGACCCGTGGACGGTCACGCCGCGCGACGCAGCATTGGCCGGGCAGTTCGCGGCGGTGATGCGGGGCGCGACGCAGGTCGGGTCAGGCTTCGCTGGCCAGTTTGCCCTGTTCCATGAGGCGCTGATGGAAGGGCGCGCGTTTCCCGTGACGCTCGACGATGCGCGTATCGCCCTCGAACTCATCACCGCCATCTTCCGTGCGCAGGAGACCGGCGCCGTCGTTCACCTGCCGATCGGCGCGACGTCGCCGGGCTATCACGGCTGGCTCTCCCCGGCACGGTGAGCGCCGCCCCGCCGGTCCTGCACGACGTCGCGCCGGCGGCCTGGCGGGATATGAACGGCCATATGAACATCGCCTATTACACCGTGCTCATCACGCGTTTCCTCGACCTGCTCACGGAATCGACCGGGTTCGGCGCGGCATACCGCGAGGCCTCCGGTGCGGCGCTGTTTGTTGTCGAGATGCGCACCGTCTACCGCCGTGAGCTGCGCGTGGGCGAGCGCGTGCAGGTGACCGGCGCCTTCACCGCCGCGGCGGCCAGGCGGCTCGACGTCGTCTGCACCATCCATGCCGAGGGAGCGCTCGCGGCCGAGGCCGGGATTGCCTTCGTCAACGTCGATCTCACGACGCGCCGCTCGCGCGCCTTCGCCCCCCAGGCGCTCGAACGCGCCCGTAGTGCCATTGCGGTAGCGTGACGATCGCGCCGCGGCGGCGCCGTCCGGGTCCGCCGGTCAGGAGGCCGCGCGCAGCCTCCCGACCGGCGGGGCGGGAAGAAATTCGGCGCTGAGCAGGCCAAACCTCTCGATCACACGGTCGATATCCGCGCGATCCCGGTCCGTCAGCGCCGGCTGCGGCGCGCGTGCGGTCATTTCGGGGATGACGCCCTGGCGCATCAACACGTATTTCATGCGAACGCGGTAATCGCGCAGCGGCGCCCTCCAGCAGACACGTGCCAGCGGCCCGAGCCGGTTCCAGATGTCGTACGCCTCGGTGATCTTCCCGGCCGATGCAAGCTCGTACATCCGCACCAGCTGCGCCGTTGCCGTGCCGGCAAACCCGATGAGCGCGCCCGCGCATCCCATCAGCATCGCCTCGAGGATGAACGTATCGTTCCCGGTCATCACCTTAATCTTCGTCGGTGCGGTCTCCTCCAGCAATTCCCAGGTGCGATCGACGTCGAAGGCCGCATCCTTGATCGCGACCAGCCGCTCGATCTGCGCCAGCGCGGCGATCGTTCCGTGCGGATAGGCGGCATTCGCGGTCTGAAAGGCGAGGACCGGAACATCGACCGCCTCCGCGATCGCCGCGTGCCAGTCGGCGATCATCGACACCGGCACGGGTTTGGCAACGAAGGTGGGAAGTGCCGGGAAAACGACGATGCCCTGGGCCCCGGCGTCCACCACCCGGCGCGCCACGTCGCGTGCGCCGGCCGTGTAGGTGGACAGCACGCCGGAGACGATCGGGCACGTCCCGGCCACGGCGGCGCGGGCACGGCGGATCACTTCGACCTGCTCGACGGCGTCGAGCGAACCGCCCTCGCTTGCCGCCATGTTCATCGCGATGGCGCGCGCGCCGCCGGCGGCGACCTGCGCCATGTAGCGATCGAGCGTATCCCAGTCCGCCGCCCCGTCGGTTCTGAACGGCATCACCGGGGCTGCGATCACACCCGAGTTCAGAGCTACCTGCATGATTTCCACCCTGCCGTCGCTATCGCCGCCCCGGACTAAGCACCGTTTCATGCACCCGTCAATTAGCGCTTACATCTGGCGCGGGGCCGCGCACCAAGGTTGCCAGCCCACGAAGCCGGTGTCCGTATCGTCCCAGATGCTTACAACGATTGGCGCCGTTGACCGATGCGCGCGACCCGGTTAGGGAAGACGAAAGCGATTTCATCGGGTCCCCGGCGGAGCCGGCCCACGACGGAAGGAAGCGCGCGTGCCTTGTCGCCCTCGATGCCCGGTCGCCGTCGCCGCAGCACCTCCCGCGGCCTGACCGGCAATGAGCACGCATTTCGACACGATCATCGTCGGTGGCGGCTCCGCCGGTGCGGTCCTGGCCAATCGCCTGTCGGCGCGCAGCGGGCACCGGGTGCTGCTGATCGAGGCGGGCGAAGACACCCCCGTCGGCGCGGTTCCCGCCGCCATTCTCGACAGCTTCCCGGGCACCGCCTACCTCAATCCCCGCTTCACCTGGAACGACCTCGAGGTCACGACCGAAACGATCCCGCATAACCGCCCGGATGCGCGCCCGCGCCTGCGCCAGTACGAGCAGGCGCGCGTGCTGGGCGGCGGATCCTCGATCAACGGCCAGCTCGCCAATCGCGGCGCGCCGGCCGACTACGACGCGTGGGAGGCGCGCGGCGCCGCCGGCTGGAACTGGAACAGCGTTCTCCCCTATTTCCGCAAGCTCGAGCGCGACGTCGATTTCGACGGGCCGCTGCACGGCAAGGACGGTCCGGTGGCGGTGTCGCGGATCTTTCCCGACCGGTGGTCGCAACATGCGCTCGCCATGGCGCGGGCCTTCGCCGCCGTCGGGCTGGCCTATCGCGCCGACCAGAACAGCGCCTTCGAAGACGGGCATTTCCCGATTCCGATTTCGAACGTGAACGACCGGCGTGTCTCGACCGCGATCGCCTATCTCGACCCCGCGACACGCCAGCGTGCCAACCTCACCCTGCTCACCGGCGCGCACGCGACGGGCCTGCATTTCGACGGACTGCGCTGCACCGGCGTCGGCGTCATGGTCGAGGGCAGGAGCGTCGCCTTCGGTGCCGGCGAGGTGATCCTCAGCTGCGGGGCCATCCACTCGCCGGCGATGCTGCTGCGCGCCGGCATCGGTCCGGCGGCCGAGCTTCGCGAACTCGGGCTCGCCGTCCTGGCGGACCGGCCCGGCGTCGGCTACGGCCTGATGGACCACCCCTCGGTGGCGCTCGCCGCGTTCGTCCTGCCGCACGCGCGGATCAACGGACGCACGCGGCGCCACGTGCTGCTCGGCTTGCGCTTCTCGTCCGGCCTCGAGGGGGCCCCGGCCGGCGACATGGCGGCGACGATCGCGACCAAATCCGCATGGCACGCCGTCGGCGATCAGATCGCCACGCTCAATATCTGGGTCAACAGGACCTACTCGGAAGCCGGGCGCGTTCGCCTCAGGTCGGGCGATTGGCGCGACAGGCCGGGCGTGGACTTCAACCTGCTTGCCGATCGCCGCGATCTCGAGCGCCTGGCCGGCGCCGTCCGGCGCTTCGCGGCCCTCCTCGACCGCCCGGAACTTCGCGGCGTCATCGCCGATCCCTTCGCGGCCAGCTACAGCGACAAGGTGCGGCAGGTGGCGGCGATAACGCTGCGGAACCGCGTGCTCACGGCCATCCTGGCGCGCCTGCTCGATGGCCCCGCCGCGCTGCGCCACCATCTCATCGCGAAGCTGATCGTCGAGGGGCCGCCGCTCGCGAGCCTGCTGCGCGATGACGAGGCCCTGGAGGCGTTCATCCGGCGCGCCACCGTCGGCGTCTGGCACGCCTCGTGCTCCTGCCGCATGGGTGGCGACGAAGACCCGATGGCCGTCACGACCCCGCTGGGAGCGGTGCGCGGCGTCGCCGGACTACGTGTCGTTGACGCATCGATCTTTCCGGTCATTCCCTGCGCGAACATCAACCTGCCGACGATCATGGTGGCGGAGCGGATCGCCGACGGGATCCTGCAGGGAGCGTGAGGCTGGGCGGGCGCGAGGCGCTCAGCGCTGCGTCGGCGGCGGGGCGGTGCTGGCGCGCATGACGAGCTTCGCCTCGAGCAGCGGCGGTGGCTTGTTCACGCCTTCCTCGAGCACCCGCAGGATGTGACGCGCGATCTCCTCTCCCAGCTCCCGACTGGGCACCCGGATCGTCGTCAGCGGCGGATCGAGATGGGCCGACATTTCGGTGTCGTCGAACCCGACCACGCTGAGCTCATCCGGCACCGAAATGCCGAGAGCCCGCGCCTCGATGAGCGCGCCGCTCGCGAGATAGTCATTGGCACAGATCAGCGCCGTGGGGCGCGAACCGGGCGCGGCGAGGATGGCGCGCAGGCCCATGCGCCCGCCCTCGATGGCGCGGCTGTCGGCCCGCGTGAAGTGCTGCGGGCGGATCGCGATCCCGGCCTGCGCCAACCGGTCCCGCGCGCCCGCGATGCGCTGCTGGATGCGGTCGTTCATCTGATCGGGCGGCGCAATCATCGCGAAATTCGTGTGCCCCAGCTCCAGCAGGTGGCCGGCGATGCGGAACGCGGCATCGTAGTTGTCGAAGCCGATGCAGGGCCGGCCGGTCTTCCGGCTGGTCGCATAGGTGATGACATGCGCGACATTCCGGCTGTCGAGCATGTCGTACAGCTCCTGGGGCTGCGCTTCGCCGACGAGGACCAGAAACTCGACGCCCTGCTCCACCATCTTGAAGCCCTGCTGGATGCGCAGCTCCGCCGAATTGTCCACGCAGCCGATGAACAGCGTATAGCGAGCCTTGCCGAGTTCGCGCTGCAGCGTATCGACCAGCAACGCGAAATTCTGGTGGCCGAGCGTCGGGATCAGCGCGCCGACGGTGCGCGTGCGCAGCGATGCGAGCGCCTTGGCCGGCCCGTTGGGCACCCAGTTCAGCTCGCGCACCGCCTTGACCACACGCTCGCGCAGCGCCGGCGAGACCAGCTCGGGCGTGTTGAGCGCGCGCGATACCGAGGCCGTTGAAACCCCGGCCACGCGCGCGACGTCGTCGAGCTTGACGGCCGTTGGGTTGGTCCGGCGCGCGCGTCGGCGCTCCGGCGCGCCGCCCGCCGGAGGGGGCGCGGCCGTCGGCTGTGGGGTGCGGGCGCTCTTCGCTGGGCTCATGGCGGCAATCTATGGCGTTTCAGGCGCGCCGGCCAGCCGCGTCGTGTAAGCAATTACGCCAAGCCAGGCGCGCGACGAATATCGAAAAAATGGTCGTACCAGGCCGCAAATGCAAGGTAAGAAAGAGCCCGACCGCAAGCTTCTTGACACATGTCGTAAGCGATTTCATCCTGACCGCGGTCAGCCAGG
>JAJXSZ010000120.1 GCA_021784255.1 Pseudomonadota bacterium
ACTGCGCCAGGCTCTCGGGCGGCGCGTAGCGCAGCCATTCCTCGACCGACAGGCCGTTGCCCCTGCTCTTGCTGATCTTCTGGCCGTTCTCGTCGAGGAACAGCTCGTAGGTGAAGCCGACCGGCGGCTCGGCATCGAGGGCGCGGCAGATCCGGCTCGAGAGCTTGACGGAATCGATCAGATCCTTGCCCGACATCTCGTAATCGACGCCCAGCGCCGCCCAGCGCATCGCCCAGTCGGCCTTCCATTGCAGCTTGCAGGCGCCGGCGGTGACCGGCGTCTCGATCGCCGAGCCATCGTCGGGGTCGCGCCAGATCACCGTGCCGGCAGCGTCGTCGCAACGCTCGATCGCCACCTGCATGACGATGCCGGTGCGAGGATGGATCGGCAGGATCGGCGAGTAGGTGGCGCGGCGCTCGGGCCCGAGCGTCGGCAGCACGAGCGCGAGGATCGCGTCGTGGCGCTCCAGCACGCGCCTGAGCGTCGCGTCGAAAAGGCCCGAGCGATAGTAGTCGGTGGAGGAGGCGAACTCGTACTCGAACCCGAACGCGTCGAGGAAGGCGCGCAGACGCGCGTTGTTGTGCGCGCCGAAGCTTTCGTGGGTGCCGAACGGATCGGGGATGCGGGTGAGCGGCTGGCCGAGATAGCGCGCCAGCATCTCGCGGTTCGGCACGTTGTCGGGCACCTTGCGCAGGCCGTCCATGTCGTCGGAGAAGGCGACCAGGCGCGACTTCCTGCCGGTGAGCCGGGTGAAGGCATGGCGGACCCAGCTGGTGCGCGCGACCTCGCCGAAAGTGCCGATATGGGGCAGGCCGGAGGGGCCGTAGCCCGTCTCGAACAGAGCCTCGTCTTTGCCCTTGGCGGCGAGGCGTTCGGCGACCTTGCGCGCTTCCTCGAACGGCCAGGAGGCGGGGGGTGGCGCCGACGGGCCCGATGCGGGAGCCTGGGAGGTGGCCGGGGGCGAGGTGGCCGGGGGCGGGGGGGCCGGAGAGTGGGGGGCCTGCGACATGGGGCGGCAACCTATGGACGGGTCCGACGGGGGTCAATGCGTGGCGGGAGCAGCGGCTGGTGCGCCCGGGAGTGGCGAGATTCGCGACGTGAATGACGTTCAGGCACCGCAGGAAGCGCCACCGGCCCTGGTCGCCGGTGCCGGCCACGCGGTGCTGGTCGATGCGGCGGGCGAGGTGCGGCTGCTGGACAAGCGCCAGGCGCTGCGCGCGCTGCACGACTTGCCGCCGCCGCTGCTGGTGCACGCGCCGGCGACGGCGCGGCGGCTCGGCTCGCGCGGCTTTGCCTGTTTCGACCTGCTGGAACTCTTTGCCTTCGTCCATCCGGCGCGGCCGGCAGCGCCGACGCCGCGCGGCCTGGCGCTGGCGCTGGGGCTCGACCCGCCAGAGGGTTTGGAGGCGGCGGCGGCGATGCTCATGGACATGGCGAGGCTGCTGCTCGGGCGGCTCACGGCGCTGCGCGGAACCGAGGCGGCGCGCGACGCGGGCGCCATCGCAGCGCGCATGGCGGCCTCCGGCTGGAGCTGGGGCGTGGCCGTGTGCGCGGCCCTGAACCTGTCCGCGGAGGCGGGGCCGGATGCGTTGCGGGTGTGGAAGCGTCTGGCCGAATGGGAGGAGACGGCACCCCGGCCGCACCCGGCGGCGCATGCCATCACGCCGCAGGCGGCGCGGACCAGGCTCGCGGCGATGCTGGGCGGGAACGCCGAGCCGCGGCCGATGCAGGCCGACTACGCCGCGGCCGTGAGTGCCGCCTTCGCGCCGAGGGAGGCGCGCGGCGATCCGCATATGGTGCTGGCCGAAGCCGGCACGGGAACGGGCAAGACGCTGGGCTACATCGCGCCGGCGACGCTTTGGGCCGAGACCAACGGCGCGCCGGTCTGGGTCTCGACCTACACACGGCACCTGCAACGCCAGGTCGAGGCGGAGCTGGCGCGGCTCTATCGTGATCCCGTGCGGCGGCGCGCCCGCGTGGTGGTGCGCAAGGGCCGGGAGAACTACCTCTGCCTGCTGAACTACGAGGAAGCCGTGGCTGGCGGCGGCGCGGATGTGGCGCTGGGCCTGATCGCGCGCTGGATCGGCGCCACCGCCGACGGCGACGTCGCTGGCGGCGATTTGCCCGGCTGGTTTGCCGAGCTGTTCGGGCCGGCGCGGGTCGCTTCCCTGGCCGACCGGCGGGGCGAATGCCTGCATGCCGGCTGCTTCCACTGGCGCCGCTGCTTTCCCGAGCACGTGATCCGCCGCGCGCAGGGCGCCGACATCGTCGTCGCCAACCACGCGCTCACCATGGCGCAGGCGGTCTGGGGCGGGCTCGACGACCAGATGGTGCCGACGCACTACGTCTTCGACGAGGGCCATCACTTGTTCGACGCCGCGGATTCCGCCTTCGCGGTGACGCTGTCGGCGCAGGAAGCGGCGGAGCTGAGGCGCTGGCTGCTCGGCGCCGAGGGCGGGCGCTCGCGCGCGCGCGGGCTGCGGCGGCGGATGGAGGAGCTGGTGCTCGGCCGCCCGGCGCTGGAGGACGCGCTCGCCCACCTGCTGCGCGCCGCCCGAGCGCTGCCCTCGCGCGACTGGATGGAGCCGGAAGGCACGCTCGCCGGCGCCGCGGGACCGGGCGAGGCGTTCCTCGCCGCGCTCAGGGCGCAGGTGCTGGCGCGCTGCGAGGGCGAGGAGGGGACGCTGGAGTGCGACCTGCATCCCGTGCTGCCGCCGCTCGCGGCGACGGCAGGCCAGTTCGCTGCCGCGCTGGCGCGCATCGCCGCTCCGGCGAAGGAACTGATGCAGCTGCTGGAGCGACGCCTCGACGACGAGGCGCAGGCGCTCGACGCGGCCATGCGCAACCGGATCGAGGCCGCGTGCCGCAGCCTCGCGCGGCGCGTGATCATGCCGCTCATGGCCTGGATCGACATGCTCGGCGCCGTCGGGGCCCCGGCGCCCGAGCCTGGCGTGCGGCCGGACATGGTGCTGTTCCTGCGCCTCGAGCGGCGCGACGGGGCGGAACGCGACGCCGCTCTGCTGCGCCACTTTCTCGATCCCACCATCCCCTTCGCGATGAGTCTGGCGCGCCCGGCGCAAGGCATGGTGGTGACATCGGCGACGCTGCGCGATGCCGGCGAGGCGGACGCGGAAGCTGCCTGGCTGGAGGCTGAGGCACGCGTCGGCGCCTTGCACCTGCCTTCGCCGGCGATCCGCGTGGCGGTGCCAAGCGCGTTCGACTATCGCCGCCAGACGCAGGTCTTCGTCGTCACCGACGTCGCGCCGGACATCGACGCCGTTGCCGCGGCCTATCGCGAGCTGTTCATTGCGGCGGGCGGCGGCGGGCTTGGCCTGTTCACCGCGATCGCACGGCTGCGCGCGGTCCATGGTCGCATCGCCGAACGGTTGGAGGCGGCGGGCATTCCCCTCTTCGCGCAGCACGTCGACGCGATGGACAACGCGACCCTGGTCGACGTGTTCCGCGCCGAGCCCGAGAGTTGCTTGCTGGGGACGGATGCGATGCGCGACGGTGTCGACGTGCCGGGGCGCGCGCTCAGGCTGGTCGTGTTCGAGCGCGTGCCATGGGCGCGCCCGGACATCCTGCATCGCGAGCGGCGCATCCATCTCTCTGGCGGCGATCCGCAAGCCTATGACGCGCGGGTGGCGCGGATGCGGCTGCGCCAGGCCTTCGGGCGGCTGATCCGCGCCGAGGGCGATCGGGGCGTGTTCGTCCTCCTCGACCGGCGCACTCCCTCACGCCTGCTGTCGGCGTTTCCGGTTGCCGCGCGGCGCGTGGGGCTGGCCGAGGCGGTGGCCGCAACGCGCGCGTTTCTGGCCGAACAAAACTTAGCGTAAAATGCAGGCGCGTCATTCGCCGGTGGCGGGCCTATCATGGCCTGTCTAGCCTCGGGTATTCCTGCGCGGAGGACCTCGCATTGTCGCAGACGATCACCGGCTTGCGCACGGCGAGCCTGTCGCTGACCGCTCCGGCCTATTCGAGCCCGCTCACCCTTGAGGGCACGATCGCTGTCGCGGCGGGGCTCGGCGGCCTGTTCGGGGTCGCGGCGTCGAGCGCGTGGTATGTGGAAAATACGGGAACGGTGCTCGCGAGCGCCGAGGAAGGGACGGGCATCTCGCTCGCCGCCGGAGGCCAGGTCAGCAACGCGGCGGCCGCGCTGATCAGCGGCTACGACGCGGGGCTCGTGGTCACGGGCGCGGCCGGGACGATCACCAATGCCGGCACGATCGCGGCGCTGGAAGCCAGTGGCGGCACGATCGGAGCCAACGGTCATGTCGAGGCGATCGGTGTTTTCCTCGGCGCTGGCGGCGTCGTCGACAACGTCGTGGGCGGCGTGATCCTCGGGGGCGCGGTCGGGCTCGATCTCGCCGCCGCCACCGGCGCGAGTGCCATCAATGCCGGCATCATCTCGGCACGGCCGAGCACCGGGACGGCGGCGCGCGTCGGCGCGGGGGACGTCCTGAGCAACGCCGCCGGCGGCGTGATCACGATTGCGGGCGCAAGCACCAGTATCGCGCCGGTTTATCCGTTCGGCGGGGTCGGCGTGGCCGCGATCGGCGGCACGCTCACCAATGCCGGGACCATCGTCGCGACGGGGTTCGGGGCGACGGGCGTCGAGCTCGCGCGGGGCGGAGTGCTCACCAACGACGCGACCCTCGCCGGCTACGCCTCCGCGGTCTTTGGCTACCAGCCGGGGACCGCGAGCGGCGCGAACAGCATCGTCAACACCGGCCTGATCACCGCCACCGGCAGCGGGACCGGCAGTGCGGTCAGGCTCGTCGGGAATGCGGCTTTCACCAACGCGGCGGGCGCCGTCGTCGCCAGCGCGGAAGGTGGCGTGTCGGTCCGCGGCGGCACGTCGAGGATCGTCAACGACGGCGCGATCCTTGCCAGCGGTACGCTCGCCGGCGACAACGCCATCGGGCTCTACGCGGCCGGGCTGCTGAGTAATTCTTTGTCCGGAACGATAGCCGGCGGGGCCGTGCTTGCCGACGGCGCCACGCTGGTCAATGGCGGGCTGATCAGCGCCGGGTTGCGCATCAGCGCGGCGATCGGGACCAATACCGGCACCATCGCTGCCACGGCGAGCTATGCCGATGCCATGCTCATCGCCAACGGCGAGCTTACGAACAGCGGCTTGATCCGTGGCTGGAACGGTATTGGCGCGACGTCGGTTTCCGGTAGCGCCGACGATACCATCGTGAACAGCGGCACGATCGCCGGCGTCGGCAATGCAACGACCTCGGCATCTTCCGGAACGGGCATCTCGCTTCGCGGCGGCGCGCTGCTGACGAACGCCGTCTCGGGCCGCATCAGCGGTGTCGCCGGCGCAGTTTATGCCGCTTATGCAACGGTCACGCTCGCCAACTCCGGAACCATCGTCGAGACCGGAACAAATACGAACGCGGCGGTGAATTTCGCGCGTGGCGGCTATGTGTTCAACGCCGCGGCAGGCGTGATCTCGGCGGCGGCGGGTGCGGGCGTCGTCATCGGCGGCAGCGGCATCGATGCCGGCACGCTGGTCAACGCCGGCACGATCGCGGGTGCAGCGTCGGGTGCTGCTTCGGCGGTCGCGGCTGCGGCGGCGCTGGTCGCGGTCCTGCCGGGGGCGACATTCGAGGGGCAGGTCCATGGCACCGAATTGCTGCTCGGGGGCACGGCGGCGGCATCGCTGAGCGGCTTCGGCTCGCATTATGGCGGCTTCAGCACACTCGCCTTCGCGCCTGGCGCGACCTGGTCGGTCGGCGGCAGCTATGCCGCGTTTGCCTACGGCACGGCCGGCCACAGCCTGATCGTCCGCGGCTTCCAGGCGGGCGACGCGATCACGCTCAGCGGACTGGCAGCGACCGGCTATGCGTTTTCCGGACCGTTCCTGACGCTGACGGGTGGCGCCGGGCCGGTGACGCTCGATCTGCTGGGCCGGCTCTCGCCAGGAATTTTCGCCCTGACGCCCGAGGCTGGCGCCACGGTGCTGACCACTGATCGCACGATCCTGTCGAACGCGGTCGCAACGCTGAGCGCGACCTATGCGCGACCGATTCGGCTGAGTGCGCCCTATTATGCCGCAAGCGTCACGAATCTCGGCACCACGGAGCAGGGGATCAGCGCGGCGCAGAGCTGGACCCTGGTCAACGAAGGGTCGCTCGGCGGCAGCTACGCTGTTCTCTTTGGCGACGGCGGTGTCATCACCAACACGGCTGGGGCCGCGATCGGTGGCACCGGCAGCACGGATGCCATTCGCAACCTCGCCGGCCTGCTCACTCTGGACAACGCCGGAACGATCGTGGGCCAGGCAGGTGTCGCCGGTGTGCAGACGCTGGACAACGCCGGCACGATCGAGGCCGCGCTGAGTGCCGGCGTTGCGGCGGGGATCGCCGGCGCGGGCAGCACGACGCTCGCGGTGACCAATGCCGTGACCGGCCTGATCCTCGGCGTGCCCGCGGGCCTCGACATTCATGGTGCGTATGCGACGCTCCTCAATCAGGGGCGGATCGCCGCCAGCGGGACCGCTGGCGCGGGCCTGGTCTTCAACACCGGCGGCACGCTCGCCGGCCTGATCGACAATGCGAAGGACGCCAGCATCACCGGCGCCAACTATGGCGTCGAGGCGCAGAGCGGGTTCACGCTGACCAATGCCGGCACGATCAGCGCCAGCGGCACGGCGGGGGTCGGGCTGGGACAGAGCGCCGGATCCAAAGCGACGCTCGATAATCTGACCAACGCCCTCATCGCCGGCGTGACGGCGGGCGTGTCGCTGCAGGCCGGCGGCAACGTGACCAACGCGGGCACCATCCTCGCGACCGCCGGTGCGGGCTTCTATGCCGGCGGCAATCTGGCGTTGCTGAACGCGGCGGGCGGCATCATCGAGGGATCGACGCTCGGCGTCGTCATGCCGAGCACGCTCGCCGGTGCCGGCCCTGTGGTCTGGAACGCCGGCACGATCGCCGCGCTGAGTGCCGGCGGCACCGCGGTTGCCTTCGCCGCTGGGCATGACAACGAGCTCATTGCCTATGCGGGCGCGCAGTTCCTCGGCACCATTCTTGGCGGTAACGCGATCGGCGGGACGTACACCAGCGACCTGGTGCTGGCGACCGGAAGCGGCATCGGCACCATCGCCGGGTTCACGAATTTCGCCTATATCGACATCAGTCAGGGCGCGACCTGGGACGTGATCGGCAGCACCGGGGCGCTCGGCGGCCTGATCCGCGGCTTCATGCCCGGCGACACCATCGACATCCAGGGTGTGACGGCGAATTCGGTGGCTGTCAGCGGCGGCGTGGTGACGCTGCTGGCCGCCGGCAGCGTCACCGCCTCGCTGCGGATGCCGACGCCGCTTGGCGCCAGCGCGTTCGGCCTCACCTCGGATGGTGCGGGCGGCGTGCTGCTGACCGCAACCGGGCCGGTGACGCCACGCGCGGTGCTCGCGGGCACGTATGACGCGGCCATCAACCTCGACCCCACGAATTATGCATCGGTCGTGACGGTGACCGGCGCCGTCTCCGTCAACTCGAAGTTCACCGCGATGCTCGAGCACGGGGGGAATCCGTGGACGGTCGTCAACCGCGGGCAGATCGTCAACGCCGACCCGTCGATCGGGGTCGGACTCTACCTCTACGATGGCGGCTTCGTTTCGAATGCGCAGGGAGCCACGATTGCCGGCGGGTTCGACGGCGTCTATCTCGATGGCCCCGGCAGCATGGTGAATGCAGGATTCGTATCTGGGGGACCAAAGGGTGCCGGCGTCAATATCTACTCGGCGGGGGCGAACTCGTTCACCAACCTCACGACCGGAACGATCATCTCGTCATACCAGGGGCTGCTGATGGCCGCGCCGGGGATCGCGGTCAACGAGGGCAGCATCAGCGGCGCCGGCGTCGGGGCGATGATCCGGAATGGTGCGACGCTGATCAATGCGGCGGGCGGGCAGATCGCGGGCGAGACTGGCGTCTCGTTCCAGTCGAGCGGTGTCCTCATCGACAACGGAACGATCCTTGGTGGTGTGCGCCTGGACGCCGCTGCCACGGATCGCGTGGTTCTGGCACCGACGGCAGTACTCGCGGGTGGCGTCGGCCTGTATGGAACGGGCCCGGGGCGCTACGGGCAGACCCTGGAGCTCGCAGCCGGGGTGCAGGCCGGCACGCTCGCGGGTTTCGGGGGCAGCATCAACGGCTTCGGCACCGTCGTTTTCGATCCTGGGGCGCAATGGACAGTCGCGGGCAACGCTGCCGGCCTGGGTGTTGGCGAGGTGATCGATACGGGCTCGATCTACCTCAGCTTCGACGGTTTCACGGTCGGCGACGCGATCGATATCGCCGGGTTCGCGGCCACCCAGTCGGCCTTCGGCAACGGCCTGCTCACGCTCGTCGGAACGGCTGGCAGCATCACCAGCAACGAGACGCTGTCGTTGCCGGGCTCCTTTACCGCGGCATCGTTTCGTATTACCAATGATGGGCAAGGCGGAACGAATATCGCCGTTGCCTGCTTCGCGGCGGGTAGCAACCTTCTCGCCGCCACGGGCGAGCTGCCGGTCGAGGCCCTGTGCGCGGGGATGTGGCTGATGACGCCGTCGGGGCGCCTGCGGGGGGTGCGCTGGGTTGGGCGCCGGCGCTTGACGCCGGCGCGCCATCCGCGGCCCTGGGACGTGAATCCGGTGCGTGTGCGCAAGGATGCGTTCGCGCCG